>JAITOO010000100.1 GCA_031289875.1 Flavobacteriaceae bacterium | reverse complement strand
GGCTTTATTAAGTCGGGAAAAGAAAGAGGTCGGCGAAATCGTCTATTCAGGCAGTATTATTCAATGTTGGCATTCCATATTCGAATTTTAAATTTTTCAGACATCAATTCGCCGGCTTCTTGCAGTTAAAAATATTTTTTAATAATATTGCTTTTTAAACGGAAAAAATACAAAAAGATGAACAAAATTCGCAAATTATTCGGTATTAAACTTCCAATTATACAGGGAGGAATGGTTTGGAACAGCGGCTGGCAGCTCGTTTCGGCGGTCAGCAACAACGGCGGACTGGGTTTGCTCGGCTCAGGAAGCATGTATCCGGAAGTGTTGAAAGAGCATATCCAAAAATGCAAAAAGGCGACTTCGATGCCGTTTGGCGTGAATTTGCCCTTGCTTTATCCTGATATTGATAAACACATTCAAACTATTGTAGATGAGAAAGTTCCCATAGTTTTCACTTCGGCGGGAAACCCGAAAACCTATACTTCCGAACTGAAAAAACACGGAATTATCGTTGTGCATGTTGTTTCCTCGCTGAAATTCGCCCTGAAATCTCAGGAAGCGGGTGTTGATGCTGTTGTTGCGGAAGGTTTTGAAGCAGGTGGACACAATGGCAGAGAAGAAACCACCACTTTCTGTCTGATTCCTAACGTAAAGAAACACATTAAGATACCCCTGATTGCAGCGGGTGGAATTTCAACCGGACAGCAGATTTTGGCGGCTCAAATTCTGGGTGCGGACGGCGTGCAAATCGGCTCACGATTTGCTGCAACAGCGGAATCTTCTGCTCATCAGGCTTTTAAAGAGAAAATTGCTTTGATTCAGGAAGGAGATACTGTCTTGACTTTAAAAGAGTTAGCCCCTACCCGATTGATTAAAAATCCGTTTTTCCAAGAATTGGAGCAAGCCTACGCAAACGGCGTTTCCAAAGAAGATTTACAAAATTTACTGGGCAAAGGACGGGCAAAAAAGGGGATGTTTGAGGGCGATTTAGATGAAGGAGAACTTGAAATAGGGCAATCTTCTGCACTAATAGACAGCATATTGACTGTGAAAGAAGTTTTTGACCTTTTACTGAAAGAATACAAAGAGGCAAAAGAAAATATGCCTGTTTTTTAGTTTGAAGAAATTAAACAAATTCAGAGAATGTACATTAAAAATTTGGTTTTCTTTTTTCCAGAAAAGCGGTTACCCCTTTTTTGAAATCAGGCGTAGAAAACAAACTGCCAAAAGCGTTTATTTCTATTTCAAAACCTTGCCGAGCATCTGAAACATTCACGCATTCAATGGCTTGAGCAATCGCTGTTGAGGAATTTTCGATGATTTTCCGTGCAATTTCTTCGGCTCGTTCCAGCAGTTTATCCTGCGGAACAACCTCGTTCACCAAACCGATTTCCAACGCTTTTTGAGCAGAAATCATCTCGGCTGTGAAAATCATTTGGCTTGCCCTGCCTTTCCCGATGAGTTTCGGCAAGCGCTGCGTACCGCCGTAACCCGGAATCAAACCCAAAGAGACTTCGGGAAGCCCCATTCCGGCATTGTCCGAAGCGATGCGAATATGCGAAGCAAGCGCAATTTCCAAGCCTCCACCGAGCGCAAAGCCGTTTACAGCCGCAATGACAGGTTTTGACAGGTTTTCGATTCTGTCAAAAACGGCATGACCTGCGCGGGAAAATTCTGCTCCGTCTTTGATTTCCGGAAATTCCTTGATGTCGGCGCCCGCTGCAAATGCTTTTTTTCCGCTTCCCGTGAGGATTACTGCGCGAATTTCTTTGTCTTTATCCAATAGAGTGAAACAATTGTCAAGTTCCTGTAAGGTTCGGGTATTCAGTGAATTGAGGTTTTCAGGTCTGTTTAGCGTTACCCAAGCGATTTTTTCTTTTTTTACAAGAATTAAATTTTGATATTCCATGAATTTGTGATTTTAATTTTGTTTTTTAATGGCTAATGAGACAAATATAAGAAATATTTCCCATCAATCAATCTTCCAACGCCTTAGCGACAATTTTACTTCTGTAATTGCCTATAAATATGAAAATTACACCGAAAACGAGCAGTTTTTCCCAAGAGTAGGCGTAGCTTCGCCACATCAATCTCAGCCATGAAAAAAAGTTTTGTTCGCCTGTAAATAAAAATTTCAGCAAACTGTAATTGTCTAATAAACACCACAATATAAAATCAACTACTGTCATGAGAAGCAGACCGAGTATGGTGAAGATTATTATATAACCTGCTCTTTTTGTTGATTTTATGATTTTTTCTTCGATTTTCAAATAGTTGGTTTCAACATTCATAAAAATTATTTTTTTAAACTGTGATTTTGGTCTAACTCAATATTTTCCATTGCCCATGCGATTCTTTTTTCAAAAGAAAATTTTCGATGAGGGCAATTATTTTTTTCACAAATTTCACACGAAAAATCTTGGCATCCATCGATATGGACAAACATTTCAATACGTCCTTCAAAGTTTTGCGTTACGATTTTTTCAAACTCGTCGAGCTTCGTTTTGCTCTCCCTCAGCGTGTAAAACCAAGGCATCGTGAGGTGTGCGTCCAAATGCAGGTTGCTTCCGTACTTGATGAAACGGACATTGTGCAGGTCAATCCAGTCTTCGTTTCTGTGTGTTTCCAAAGTCTCAACTAATTGATTGATAAGACTTTCATCTGCTTCGTCCATGATTCCTGCCATTGATTTTCGGATAATTCCCAAACCTGTGAAAATGATTATCAACCCGAAAATCAGGGCGATAACACTGTCGAGCCAAAAAAAGTGTGTGAAATACATCAAAATCAACCCAATTACCAGTCCGACAGTAGAATAGGTGTCCGATTTCAAATGTTCTCCGCCTGCGACTAACGCCAACGAGTTGTTTTTCTTTCCTTTCCGGACGGCATAAAATCCTAAAACATAGTTAATTAGCCCTGAAAATGCTATCAAAATAATTCCGTAATCCAGTTGAAAAATTTCTCCTTGCGGAAAGATGAAATTGCGCGCCGCTTCGTAAATGATGATAAGCCCTGCAAATGTTATCAGAGCGCCTTCAATTCCTGCGGAAATAAATTCGATTTTTCCGTGTCCGTAGGGGTGGTCGTGGTCTCTGGGCTTGGCAGAGAGGTATAGGCTGTACAGCGAAAAAACGCCTGCCAATATATTAATGATGCTTTCCAAAGTGTCGGTCAATATGGCAATGGAGTGTGTTAAGTACCACGCAGTCAGTTTGATGGCAAATAAAATCACTCCGACGACAACGACGATTTTTTGAAAAGCGTAATTTTCCCGAGACGGATTGCTCATTTTTAATTGTAATTATGTGCAAAATTAATACTTTTGCATAAAATAAAACCAATAATGGAAACAACAAATTATTATCAGCAAGAAGACAGCAATTCTTCTTCTCAACCTCCGCAAGAAAACAAAAAGATTATTGCAGGAATTTTAGGCATTTTATTAGGCGCTTTCGGTATTCACAAATTTATTTTGGGATACACCCAAGAAGGCATTATTATGCTATTGATAACTTTGCTGACTTGCGGAATCGGCGGGAGTATAATGGCAATCATCGGATTGATTGAAGGTATTTTCTATCTGACCAAAACCGACGAGGAATTTTATGAAACGTATCAGGTGAACAAAAAAGGCTGGTTTTGAAACAGCGTTAAATAACAAAAAATAAATACCCTATAACAGATGGAATGAATCCGTTAG
>JAITOO010000134.1 GCA_031289875.1 Flavobacteriaceae bacterium | reverse complement strand
AAAATTTAATGACCCAACCTGTGGTGAATTAGCAATGTTACACCTACTAATTTTCAATATTCGCATATTAATTCTTACCTTTGCTAAGAATATGAACAACACACCTGTACAATACGGTTTTCTGCTTGCTGCGCTTACGCTGGCGGCATTTTTTGCTGTATATTTCTTTTTCAGCGGATTCAATTACTACAATATCAGCGTGAAAGTAAACGCTTTCGGATTGACGTTTCTGTACGTTTTGGTTACTGTCATTCTGTTGGTCAAACTGTCCCGCACGCAGAAAATGGATTTTGCCGAAGTTTTTCAAAATTCCTTCGGAGCAATGTTTGTCGGCGGAACGATTTCATTTCTGTGTATTGTTCTGTTTTTAAATCATATAGACCCCGATGCGCAAGCGTTGTTGCAACATCAGCGAATAGAACAAAATTTAAGCAGTTTGGAAACGGAATACAAAAGCGCAAAAGATCCGGACACAGAAACAACCGAACGCTATCAGGCTGCTGTTGAGTATTTTAACTCCGACAAGGCAAAAAACGAAAAGATTTTCACGCTGAAAAATTCTTTACTCATGCTCGGCGCTGTTTATTCCTTTTATTTGGCAATTTCTTTATTTTTAGCAATATTTTTCAAGTCAAGAAACAAAACAAATGCAAATATCCGTAATCATACCGCTGCTTAACGAGGCAGAGTCGCTGAATGAACTTTATGCGAGAATCAAAAAAATCTGTACGCAGGAAAATCTTTCCTATGAAGTAATTTTTGTGGACGACGGCAGCACGGACGAGTCTTGGAAAGTCATTTCCGAGCTTACCGCTGAAAATACCGATTGCGTGAGGGGTATCCGTTTTGCCAAAAATTACGGCAAGTCGCAGGCGTTGAATGCCGCTTTCAAAGCCGCTCAGGGTGAGGTCGTTATTACGATGGACGCTGATTTGCAGGATTTTCCCGAAGAAATTCCCGCTCTGCGGAAAATGATTGTCGAAGATAATTATGATTTGGTATCAGGCTGGAAAAGAAAACGTTACGACAGTGTTTTGACTAAAAATATTCCTTCCAAGTTGTTCAATTGGGCAGCTCGGAAAACTTCGGGGGTATATTTGAACGATTTTAACTGCGGTTTGAAAGCCTATAAAAATCAAGTAGTTAAGGCTGTGGACGTGTACGGCGAAATGCACCGTTACATTCCTGTCTTGGCAAAAAATGCGGGATTTTCGAGAATTACGGAAAAAGAAGTGCCTCATCAGGCGCGGCTGTACGGCAGGTCGAAATTCGGCATGAGCCGTTTCATACGCGGTTTTCTGGACTTGATAACGCTTTGGTTCGTGTCCCGTTTCGGGTCAAGCCCGATGTATTTTTTCGGGTCAATGGGAACGCTGATGTTTATCATAGGATTTTTTTCGGCTTTTTGGATAATTATCACTAAATTGCTCAAAGTTTTTTATTGGCATGAACCTGCGATTTTAGTTGCGCTTAATCCCTTGTTCTACCTTGCTTTAACGGTGATGATTTTGGGAATGCAGCTATTCATTGCAGGATTTTTGGGCGAGTTGATTGTCCGCCTGAAAAGAGACCAAAGAAAAGAAGACTACAACATTTTACAATATTTAAACATTAAATAGAATAGGTCATGAAGCAGATTTTGTTATTTTTATTGCCGTTAGTTGTAACCCTTTATTCATGCGACTTTTCCATAAAAAAGGGCGAGGGCGCTGTCGGAGATAAGGAAGTGAAACTCAGCCCGAATATTAAACAAATTTCTGCCAAAGGAAATTACCGGATTGTTTTCCTTTATGACAGCATCAATCCGAGAATGGTGATAGAATCGTATCAAAATGTTCGCGATAATATTAAAATGAGCAATGCCGGCGGAGAACTTACTCTCTCCGAATCTCGAAACGTGGAAAATATCGACTTGTACAATATTTACATCTATTTATCTGAGATTGAACAGGTAAAGTTATACGACAACGTGAATATGGATGTAAATTCGCAGTTCAGGCTGGCAAAACTGAATATCAAATTAAAAGACAAAGCTAAATTTTTAGCAAATAGCTTGGTAGTTGAAAATCTGACAGTTAAAGTAAATGATAAAGCCAAAATCAACTTGCAGGGCGAAGGCACAAACTTGAATTTGACCGCAAGCAGCGGAAGTGATTTTTCCGCCCCGTTTTATGAAACTGCAAATGCAACTATCGAACTTTCAGGCGTTTCCACTGCTGAAATAAATGTGAAAAGCAAACTGACAGGCAAAATTTCTAACAATTCGGAATTGACCCTCATCGGGAATCCTGCCAAAGAGATTAAACAAACAGATTTAGCAAAAATAACACAAAAATAACACAAAATGAACTCGTTAGAAACAGCAAAAACATGGCTTAAACCGCCCTTCGACGAAGAAACACAAAAAGAAGTACAAAAACTTATGGATACGAATCCTGAGGGATTGGACGACGCATTCTATAAAAATCTGGAATTTGGAACAGGTGGAATGCGCGGAATTATGGGCGTGGGAACAAACCGTCTGAACAAATACACTTACGGACAAGCAAATCAAGGACTTGCAAATTATCTGCGCAAACAATTTCCGAACAAAGACATTCACGTGGCGATTGCTTACGATGTGCGCCGCAACAGCGATACTTTTGCAAAATTAGCTGCTGATGTGCTGACCGGCAATGGAATATATGTTTATCTGTTCGAAAGTTTCCGACCTACTCCTGAACTTTCTTTCATCGTGAGAAACCTCAAATGCGATGCAGGAATTGTGCTGACCGCCTCTCACAATCCGCCGGAATACAACGGCTACAAAGTATATTGGAATGACGGCGCACAGATTGTGCCTCCACACGATACCGCTATTATTCAGGAAGTTAGAAGTACGAATTTCGCGGACATCAAGTTCAACGGAGACGATTCCAAAATTATCTATTTGGGCGAAAAAGAAGACAACGAATTTATCAATGCCGCTTTGGAAAACGCTTTGTATCTGAAAGACGGCAAGAAAAAAGACTTGAAAATAGTATATACTTCCCTGCACGGAACCTCGATTACAATCCTTCCGGAAACCTTGAAAAGAGCAGGTTATGAAAACGTTTTTGTAGTTCCCGAACAAAAAAATCCTGACGGAAATTTCCCAACCGTAAAATCTCCGAATCCGGAAGAGCCTGAAGCTCTGACAATTGCATTGAAATATGCCGAAGAACAAAAAGCTGACATCGTTTTCGGAACTGACCCTGATGCCGACCGACTGGGCATTGCCGTCCGAGATTTGGACGGAAAAATGATCTTGCTCAACGGAAATCAGACCAATACTGTTTTGACGGAGTTCATTCTCAATCAATGGAAAAAAGCAGGAAAAATTGACGGAAAACAGTTTATCGGCTCAACGATTGTAACTTCCGACATTTTCTTCCCGCTGGCGAAATATTACGGCGTGAACTGCAAAATCTGCTTGACGGGTTTTAAATGGATTGCCGATTTGATTCGGTTCAACGAAGGCAAAGAAAAATACATCTGCGGCGGCGAAGAAAGTTTTGGTTTTATGCCGAGCGATTATGTCCGCGACAAAGATTCGATTTCTTCCATTTTGGTGGCGTGCGAAATTGCACAATCTGCTAAAAATGAGGGCAAAACTCTGTTTGAAAAACTGCTGGAAGTTTATGAAAAAGTGGGTTATTACTACGAAGAATTGGTCTCCGTCGTAAAAAAAGGAAAAGACGGCGCAGAGCAGATTGCTAAAATGATGGAAGAATTTAGAGCCAATCCTCCGAAAGAATTAAACGGCGAAAAAGTCATAAAATCAGATGATTACGAAACATCTACCTCGCTGAATCTACTGACGGGAGAAAAAACGCCAATCAGCATTCCAAAATCCAATGTGCTGATTTTCTATACAGACAAAGGCACAAAATTGGCTTGCCGCCCATCAGGAACAGAACCGAAAATCAAATTTTATTTTTCCGTTCAAGACACGCTTAAATCCAACAGCGAATACAAGCAGAAACTCGCCGAAGCGAAAGCTAAGATTCAGAAAATCAAGGACTCGTTGGAGTAATTAAGATTAAAAATAATTAATTTGTCAGGGCGTTATCTTTGCGCCCTGATTTTTAAGTAAATACGATGAAAAATAATGAGGAACATCAGAAATCAGAGATTTATGAAAAAGTTTTACTTAAAAATCATGAATTTTCTGAGTTTAAGAAATATTTCAAACGAATGGAAGTTCCTGCAAAAACCGTTCTTTTAAGCGAAGGAGAGATTTCCCGAAAGATTTTTTTCATCGAAAAAGGCTGTATCCGCGCGTGGATTAACAATGGTGGGAAAGACGTTTCGTTTCAGTTTTTCTTTGAAAACAGCGCCGTTTCTTCCATCGAAAGTTTCCAAAAAAACATACCGAGTCAGGTTTACTTAGAAACTGTCGAGCCGAGCGTTTTGTGGTTTACCTATAAAAAAGATGTGGATCAAATTATCAGTGAAATTCTTGATAATCAGGAATTAAGAGAAAAAATTGTTCATATGATTTTTCAACGCACTTTTGATTACATGAAGCATTTTTTATCGTTCATCAGAGACACCCCTCAGCAGCGATATTTAAATTTGACAAGAGAAAATCCGCAATTAATCAGGCGGATACCTGCACATTATATTGCTTCCTATTTAGGAATCAGCACAGTACATCTCAGCCGAATTAAAAGCAAATTGTTGAAGGAAAACCGATAACAAATGTTATTGCCTTTCGAAATACTACAAAGTATTTTTGTGGAAAATTTTAATAAAATGAAAGCTTTGCAAATAATTTTGTATTCCGTCCTGTCAGGAATTTTGATTTTTGTTTCTACGCCCGCATTACGGCAATTAATTGAAAATCCGAATTTCATGGAATTTCGAGAACAGTTTATCTTTTTCACGGGAATATGCACAATGATTTTTATGACGACTGCAATGCTTATTTCTTTGCGTATTCCTTTGATTTCGAAATATTTAAAAGGTTTAGACAAGGCATATTCCGTCCATAAAAATCTCGGATTGGCAGCCGCAGTTTCCCTGTCGTTTCATTATCTCGCAGAAGATGCTCCGAAATGGCTTTACAATGCAGGATTGTTAAAAATTAATGAAAATTATCTGTCCGAAAATAACAACGAATTTTTCCACGAAAGCGGACTTTTGGCGGCGCTTATTGCGTTCTTTTTAATAATTATTTTGTTGATAATAACTCAGATACATAAAATTCCGTATCATTGGTTTCGCAGTACGCATAAAATATTTTCAGTTGTTTATTTATTTGCCGCCTATCATGCTGTTCTTTCCCTGATAGACAGGCATTGGCAGTTTTCTCTCGGCGGAATTTTATTGATTTTTATTATCTTTTTAGGCATAATCGCATCGCTGGTTTCGATTTTAGCAAAAATCGGAGAAAAACGTAAATTTTCTGCAAAAATCGTAAAAATAGATATTTTCTGTAAAAACATTTTAGATGTTTATTTAAGTGTTGAAAATCAAGAATTTAAATATAAAGCAGGACAGTATGTTTTTCTGAAATTTTCGTTTTCTTCCGAGCCGCATCCTTTTACGATTTCTTCTTTCGACATGAAACGAAAAATTTTACGCTTTTCAATTAAGGATTTAGGAGATTTTACACACAATCTTTTCAATATCGCCAAAATCGGAGATGAGGTTGAAGTAGAAGGAGCTTACGGCGAATTTTTATTTGAAGACGATTTTAACCGTCAAATTTGGATTGCCGCAGGAATCGGAATTACGCCTTTTATGGCGCGTTTGGATTATTTTTCAACGAACAAAAATAACAAACAAATTTTCCTTTTTTATTCCTCAAGAGGTCATAAAAATGAAATTTTTCCAAAAGATTTAGAGCAAATTTGTTCATTAAACAATGTGAAATTAATTCATGTAAATACTCTTGAAAATCAAAGAATTACGATTGATTTTATCAAAGAAAAATCAGGAGATTTGGAGAACGCAAGCCTTTGGTTTTGTGGAAACGAAAACTTCGGTCATTCGTTGTTAAAATGGTTAAAATTCTCGAATTTTGACATGAAAAATCTGCACTACGACACCTTTAATATGCGGTAGTCCGCCGTTTATTTGTAAATTTGAAACTTAATTTGCAATCAAAATGACAGACGACAAAAATCCGTACAGAACGCCAATTTCAGAATTGGGAAAATTCGGACTAATCAAACATTTGACGGAAAATTTTGAAATTTTTAACGAGTCTACGCTGAACATTGTCGGAGACGATGCTGCGGTGTTAAATCCTCAAAATAAAAAGGTACTCGTTTCCTCGGATATGTTTGTGGAGAACGTGCATTTCAATCTCGCTTATGTGCCGCTTAAACATCTGGGATACAAGGTGGTAGTAGCGGGAATCAGCGACATTGCCGCCATGAATGCCGTTCCTGCGCAGGTTTTGATGTCCGTTGCCGTCTCCAACCGCTTTCCTGTCGAGGCTTTGGCAGAAATTTACGAAGGCATTCGGCAGGCGTGCAGATATTACCGCCTTGACCTTGTCGGCGGCGATACGGTTTCGTCTCAAACAGGATTGGTAATTGGTATTACATCAATAGGTTATGCCAATGAAAATGAAATTGTGTACAGAAAAGGTGTAAAACCCAACGATTTGGTAGTAATAAGCGGAGATTTGGGAGGTGCGTATTTTGGGCTGCAAGTGCTGGAAAGAGAGAATGTTACCTTTAAATCCAATCCGGATTTCCAACCGGATTTGGCTTCGTATAACTATCTGTTGGAAAAGCAGTTAAAGCCGGAAGCGCGTACCGATGTTAAATCTTTGCTGAAAGATTTGGACGTTCACCCTACTTCGATGATAGATATTTCGCAGGGACTGGCTTCGGAAATCATCAGTTTGTCGCAGGCAGGCGGGGTCGGATTTTCGATTTATGAAGACAAAATCCCGATGGACAATCAGGTTTTGACGACTGCCGAAGAGTTTGGAATTAACCCTGTTACGGGTGTTTTGAACGGCGGCGAAGACTACGAACTGCTGTTTACGATTCCGCTTTCGGAACACGATAAAATTAAACATAACCCGAATTTCAGCATTATCGGACACGTTACCGAAAATAAAAACAACCTGCTGATTACCAAAGGGAACGCTCAATCTATTCCTCTGACTTCGCAGGGCTGGGAAGCATATTTGAGGAAAAGTAATTAGAATTTATAGGACGCATTATGTCGGGGTAGAACCCAATCAAGAGTATGTAGAGACAGCAGAGAGGTGAATTAGGGAGGTGTGAATTTGCAGAATAAAGTTGCTTTCAGTTGTTGAATCTGCGTTGCCCTGCTACACTCCCCTAATAAATTGCTTTTTCAAATAATTTGCCTAACTTTGCAATGCGTATTTGCAAAATGCGCCCGCACTTTCTCAATTAAACAACAACACAACATCAACACAAAGATGAAAGATTTTGACAAAGAAGTATATCTCAACTGGTTCGAGAAAATGACCACTTGGAGACGCTTTGAAGACAAAGCCCGCTCCTTGTATCTCAAAGACAAAATCAGAGGATTTTTGCATCTATATAACGGACAAGAAGCCATTCCCGCAGGGTTTACCCACGCAATGAACATGTCCAAAGACAAAGTAATAACCTCTTACCGATGCCATTCGCACGCATTAGCAATGGGCTTAGACCCGAAAACCGCCATGTCTGAACTTTGCGGAAGAACCACCGGCTCCTCGCACGGATTAGGCGGCTCAATGCACCTTTTCAGCCGCGAACATAATATGTACGGCGGGCACGGGATTGTAGGCGGACACATTCCGATAGGCGCCGGAATCGCCTTTGCAGACAAGTATTTTGAACGAGATGCCGTTACCCTCTGCTACATGGGCGACGGAGCAGTACGACAGGGAACTTTTCACGAAACCTTTAATATGGCTATGAATTGGAAACTTCCCGTTGTTTTCATTTGCGAAAACAATCAATACGCTATGGGAACTCCCGTAGAACGGACGACCAACAACTTGGACATCTACCAATTAGGCTTGGGATACGAAATGCCGTGCGCACCTGTTGATGCGATGGATCCCGAAAAAGTTGCCGAAGCCGCTTACGAAGCCGTTGAAAGAGCAAGAAGAGGCGATGGACCTACTTTTTTAGAAGCCCGAACTTACAGATACAGAGGGCATTCCATGTCAGATGCAGAACCTTACCGCACCAAGCAGGAAGTAGAAGAACACAAGCAGGAAGACCCCATTTTACTGGTGAAGCACAGAATTTTAACCAACAAATGGGCAACCGAAGAAGAATTGGATACCATTGAAAAAAACATCAAGGCGCAGATGGAAGAAGTCGCCGCTTTTGCAGAAAAAGCTCCTTACCCCGATGCAGACTTGATTTACAAATACATTTATTCAGAACCCAACTATCCGTTTTTAGACAAATTAGACAATTAAATAAAAGAACATCAATATATTATGGCAGAAGTTGTAAAAATGCCTCGTCTGAGCGATACCATGACTGAGGGAAAAGTGGCAAAATGGAATGTGAAAATCGGCGATTCCGTAAAAGAAGGAGATGTTCTTGCCGAAATCGAAACCGACAAAGCCGTTCAAGACTTTGAATACGACGGAGCAGACGGCGTTTTATTATATCAAGGCGTTGCCGAAAGCGGTTCTGCACCGATAGATACTTTGCTGGCAATCATCGGGCAGCAGGGCGAAAATATTGACGCACTGATAAGCGGTACTTCCTCAGAAGCAGAAACTCCAAAAACAGAAGAATCACAGTCTCAACCTATTGCCGAAATTCAAAACTCGGAGATACCCGACAACGTAGAAATTGTGAAAATGCCCCGACTGAGCGACACCATGACCGAAGGCAAAGTAGCCAAATGGAACGTCAAAGTGGGAGACAGTGTGAACGAAGGAAATCTTCTCGCTGAAATTGAAACAGACAAAGCTGTTCAGGATTTTGAATACGATGGAAACGGCGGAGTTTTGCTCTATCAAGGCGTTGCTGAAGGTGGTTCTGCGCCGGTCGATACGCTTTTGGCAATCATCGGCGAAGCAGGCACGGATGTGAGCGGAATCATCGCTTCGGGAGGAAAAACGCAATCAAAACCCACAAATTCTGAATCAAAAATAACGGAAACTCCAAAATCGGAAACGGTTTCTGTAAACACCAATAATACAACCACTTCTGATAGGACTTTTGCTTCGCCGCTGGCGAAAAAAATTGCGCAGGACAAAGGTATTGACCTGTCGCGAATCGCAGGAAGCGGAAACAACGGACGAATTGTCAGAAAAGATATTGAAAATTATACGCCGACTTCGGCAGGTCATAGCGCCTCTGTTTCAACTCCGAACCCTGCAAGAGTTCCGACATCGTTGAAAATTACTTCGGGCGTAGATTCCGAAACCCCAAACTCTTCGATAAGAAATATCATTGCCAAAAGCCTGAGCAACAGTTTTTTCACAGCGCCGCATTACAATTTGGTTTTTGCTGTTGATATGGATAACTCCATAGAATCTCGCAAGGCTATCAATGCGCTTCCGGACACTAAAGTATCCTTCAATGACATTGTGATTAAGGCAGTTGCCGTCGCTCTGCGCAAGCATCCGCAGGTAAACAGCAGCTGGGCGGGCGACAAGATTGTTCATCACGGCAGCATCAATGTCGGCGTGGCGGTAGCAGTGGAAGACGGTTTGATTGTTCCCGTCCTCAAAAATACTGATTATCTGTCGCTTACGGAAATTTCCGCACAAGTGAAAGACTTGGCGGGCAGAGCGCGAGACAAGAAAATCAAGGCGAACGAGATGGAAGGTTCGACGTTTACCGTTTCCAATCTGGGAATGTACGGTGTGGAATCGTTCAATTCTATTATCAATCAACCGAATGCGTGTATTTTGTCTGTCGGTGCGATTGTGCAAAAGCCTGTCGTGAAAAATGGTCAGATTGCCGTTGGCAACGTGATGCAGATTTCACTGGCGTGCGACCACCGCGTAGTGGACGGTGCAACAGGCGCTCAATTTTTGCAAACGCTGAAAAGCTATTTGGAAAATCCTGTTACGATTTTGGCGTAAAAACCTTCTATCTGCTTTAAGAGAAGAAATTCAAGTATAATATGGTATTTGAACTGAAAAAATAAAAACCTGCGACTTGCAGGTTTTATCTCATTCTATGGAAGCTCAAAAATCTATTGATTAGGCAGCAATACGTCATTAATAACATAAATCACGCCGTTGGTAGTTTGAATCGGGTCAGACATTTCTGAGTTATTCACGAAAAGTTTTCCATCTTTTTCCGTGATTTTTACTTTTCCTGAAGCCACCATATCAAATTCTTGACCATCCTGCATCAAATCAGGTTTCAACACTCCAACATAAGTGTGATAACCTAAAATATCCACTAATTTGCCCTTGTTTTCAGGCTTCAGCAAATCATCTAAAGTTCCTTTCGGAAGTTTGTCAAAAGCGGCATTAGTTGGTGCAAAAACGGTAAACGGTCCCGCATTGCTCAACGCATCAACCAAACCTGCTGCCTGAACAGCTTTGACTAAAGTGGAAAAATTTTCGTTCGATACGGCAGTCTGAACGATGTTCGGCTTGGAAATATCATCTTTCACGCCCGATTGTCCTACACCTTGCGTAGTTTGTTCTGAACCACTTGCGACAGCTGTGGTATCTTTATTTTCCTTGCAGCCTGCAAAAAAGATGAGGCTCGCAATTATCAAACCTAAAAACGGATGTTTCATTGCATTAACTTTTAATTTCAATAAAAGTAGCATGGATTTTAGAATAATTTTATGACTACAATCATAAACAACATAATATAGTGCCTGTTATTTTAGAATGTTAATAAAAAATCTTGTGATTGACAATGTCTAATTTATGTTTTTCTTTCAGTTTTGAAATTACTCTTATAGCTGTTTCCACACGCAATCCTGTGAAATCAGCGATTTCTTGCCGCGTGAAAGGTATCTCTTCCTTTTTGTCGTACTGCTTTTTGTGTTTATAATGGTCTAAAAAAGAAATTATTCTAAATTCAGGAGTTTGATTAATAATACATTTACACATGTTATCGAGGTCATAAAGCCGATGAGCCAGCAATGCTAAAAATTCATTTTTCAGGTTACTATTTTCGTCTAAAATTTGTAAAAACTTTTCTTTTTGAAGTTTAATAATAGACGAATCTTTCTCTGCAACAGCTGTATAAATATATTTCTTACCAATAAATAAAGGTGATACGCCAAAACATTCGCCCGCTTCAAAATATTCCTGTATAAACTCTTTACCACTATCGTTACACACAATTAATTTTACGCTTCCTTCAATAACTTGATAATAAAAATTAGAAAAACCTCCTTCTTCAAATATTATCTCGTTCTTTTGATAATCTTTGCTGACCGCTCCTTTTGCAAAAAGTAAATCTATTTCCATTTTTTTTACCCTGTTTTTATGATTAATCAAAAAATTAATACGTTAAAAAAATAAATCGTTGTTTTTTAGTGACTTAATTAATATTATTCTCTTTTTATTTAATATTATTGACCGAACAAATATACTCATTTTTTTTTATTTTTAACTCTCATTATGATTATAATCATACCAGATAAGTTTGAGAAAGATGAATTTTACAATATATAATTAATAATTTAAAGACGCATGAAGAAAAAGATTATTTTACTCACTCTCACAGTTGCCATTTTTGCCGCTTGTGGAAATGATAGCAAAGTAAACAACTCTACCGAGGGGCAATCTTCTGAAAATACCGTTGCGCCTGATACATCAACCTATGATCCCAAACGCGGCGAAGGGAAATATGATACCGTAGATTTGAACGTCAATCCTGCTTTAATTGAAAAAGGAGAAGCTGTTTATGACCTCAAATGTTATGCTTGCCACAAATTGACAGATGAAAAACTCGTTGGTCCGGGTTGGAAAGGAATCACCGACCGCCAAACACCACAGTGGATTATGAATTTCATTATCAATCCAGAGCCAATGATTGACAAAGATCCCGAATTGCAAAAACAACTCGAAATTTGTCTTACGCGTATGCCAAACCAAAATCTTAGTGATGACGATGCGCTCGGAATTTTGGTATTTATGCTGAAAAACGATGGAAAATAAACTTTAATTCAATCTCTCAAGATTCAAGAAAATCATAGAAAAATTTCTCAAACTTCAAACCCTTGAACCTTAAAGACTGAACTCAAATATATATTATTTAATAATTTTTTAACTCAAACTAAATAAAAAAAACATATGAAAAGTAACTTTATTAAAGGATTTTTGACCTTTACTGTGCTGTTTGCCTTGTTTCAGATTTTTGAATCGTGCAAACCAAAAAACGTAGGGAATGCTGTCAGTGCAAATGCAGCTGAAAAGGCTTATGTAGCTCCCGGCAAATATGACGAATTTTATAGCTTCGTTTCAGGTGGATTTAGCGGACAGGTTACGGTTTACGGACTTCCTAGCGGAAGGTTGTTTAAAATAATTCCTGTTTTTTCTGTCGATCCGGAATCCGGTTATGGTTTTAGTGAAGAAACCAAACCTATGTTAAACACATCCAGAGGATTTATTCCTTGGGATGACTCCCACCACACTGAGCTTTCTCAAACCAATGGTGAAATTGATGGTCGCTGGTGCTTTATCAACGGAAACAACACACCACGTGTCGCCCGTATCGACTTGAAAACTTTCCGCACAACAGAAATTATCGAATTACCAAATAGTGCAGGAAACCACTCTTCGCCGTTTATCACGGGAAATACCGAGTATGTTGTAGCAGGAACACGTTTCGGCGTACCTCCTGATTATGAAAACGGAGATGTGCCCATTAACTCTTACAAGCAAAATTTCAAAGCTCACATCAGTTTTATAAAAGTAGAAAAAGACGGAAAAATGGATATCGCCTTCCAACTTCGCCTCCCACCGATAGATTTTGACCTTGCCAGTGCCGGAAAGGGACCCTCCGAAGGCTGGTTTTTCTTCTCATGCTACAACAGTGAAGAAGCAAACACTTTGCTGGAAGTAAACGCTTCGCAGAAAGACAAGGATTTTATTCTTGCTGTAAATTGGAAAAAAGCAGAAGAATACATTAAAGCAGGAAAAGGGGTTATGGAAAAAGGCAAATATGCCCACAATGTTTATAACGAAAACACGCATACGGCTACTTCTGAAATAAAGGATGGCGTGCTTGTTTTAGATGTTGCTGCGCTTAAAGATATTTGTTATCTCATTCCTTGTCCAAAATCTCCTCACGGCTGTGACGTTGACCCTACGGGAGAATACATCGTAGGCAGTGGTAAATTGGCTGCTTTAATTCCTGTTTTCAGTTTTGACAAAATTCAAAAAGCCATTGCCGCCAAAGATTTTGAAGGCGACTTTGCAGGAATTCCTGTAATTAAATACCCATCTGCACTTCACGGCGAAGTTGTAAAACCGGGTTTAGGTCCTTTGCATACCCAATTTGACGGAAAAGGAAATGCTATTACCAGTTTCTTTGTGTCTTCAGAATTGGTTAGATGGAATATTAAAGATTTGAAAGTACTTGACCGTGTACCGACTTATTATTCTGTAGGACACTTGTGTATCCCCGGAGGCGACACCAAAAAACCTAGCCCAAAATATGTTATTGCTTATAACAAAATTACAAAGGATCGTTATTTGCCTACCGGTCCGGAACTTTGCCAGTCTGCACAGATTTATGACATAAGTGGTGATAAAATGCAACTTATACTGGATTTCCCAACAATCGGCGAACCTCACTATACACAGGCTGCACCGGCAGACCTAATTCGGAATAATGGTCAGTATAAATTTTATGATATTACAAAAAACAATCATAAATATGTTGCCAAAGGCGAAAAAGAAGCAAAGGTTGTCCGTGAAGGAAACACTGTCCATGTTTACATGACGATGATTCGTTCGCACTTTGCACCTGACAACATCGAAGGAATTAAAGTGGGCGATAATGTTTACTTCCATGTTACCAATCTTGAACAAGACTGGGATATTCCACACGGCTTCGCTATTCGTCGTGCTCCAAATGCGGAACTTTTGATAATGCCCGGTGAAACGCAAACTTATTATTGGAAACCGACCGAAGCGGGAATTGCCCCGTTCTACTGCACAGACTTCTGCTCAGCGCTGCACCAAGAAATGCAGGGTTATATCAGAGTTTCGCCTGCAGGAAGCAACACACCGATTTCGTACAGTGTGGGAACGAACCTGCCTCCTGCCGCAAATTAAACATACGCAATGATGCTCGCCCAACTTTGTGAAAAAATAAATAAATTGGGGGAATGTTGCGAAGGAGCAGGAATAAAAGAATAATAATATGTTTTTAATTAATTAGAAAACTATAGCCTGCGGTTTAAACTGCAGGCTATTAAAAAAAACGAATAAAATGAAAAAAACGGGAATAACTTTATTATCCAGAGTCCTACTTTTTCTCGTCGGAGTTTTATTTATAGCAGTGATATTCTTACCACTTTGGCAAATACAACTCGACGCCCCACAGTATCCTGAAGGACTTACGCTGAAAATATTTGCAAACAAACTTGGTGGTGATGTGGAGATCATCAACGGACTGAACCATTACATTGGAATGCAGACTTTACATGCAGAAAATTTCTTTGAATTTTCGATTTTGTCGTACATTCTCGGCGCATTTGCGCTGCTTTCTTTTCTGTTAGCAATCTTCTGCAAGAGTAGAAAATTACTTTTGACATTCTTCATCGTTTTCGTGGCATTTGTAATCCTGACTGCAATAGATTTTTACCGGTGGGAATATGAATACGGACACAACCTCGACCCTGACGCGGCAATAAAGGTTCCGGAAATGGCATATCAACCGCCTTTATTGGGATATAAACAGTTGTTGAATTTTGGAGCTTTCTCTATTCCTGACATAGGAGGATGGTTGCTTTTAGGAGTGATTGTTCTGCTTCTAATTGCTATTATAAAAGAATTTAAATTCAACAAAAACATCAAAAATATTGCTCCTATTTTGCTGTTGTCAGTCGTATTTATGTCTTGTAACAACAAAACTCCTCAACCCATCAAATTAAACGTTGAGTCCTGTGACTTTTGCAAAATGACCATCTCCGATGGGAAATTTGGAGCAGAATTGATGACCAACAAAGGGAAAGTATATAAATTTGACGATATTCATTGCATGGTAGAATACAGTAAGACAAACAAAATTATGGGAGCTGCGTTTTTTGTCAGTATTTATGACAAAGATAATGCGTTAGTGCCTGCAGAAACTGCCTATTATATCCAAGGCGGCGACATTAAAAGTCCTATGATGGGTAACTGTATTGCTTTTTCTTCGGAAACCGCAGCAAAAGAATATTTGGAAAAATTTAATGCTAAAAACGTTTCTTGGAACAATTTGATAGAAAATGAATGAAATTTTATCTTACTACAATGACCTATTATTACTAATAAGAAGTAATACCTTGCTGAAGCGGAAGGGCGCTAAAAAGTTTATTATTTTAGCCTTTTTTACATCTTTTTCTTTGCAGGCAGCAACTGTTCATGTAGGAAAAAATTATCCCATAAAGTCCATTAAAAAAGCAATATCCTTAGCGGGAAAAGGAGATACTATCTTAGTACACAGCGGATTGTATAAGGAAGGGAATATTGTAATAGATAAAAAAATTTCATTAATCGGACAAGGATACCCCATTCTTGACGGAGAAAAAAAATATGAAGTTCTCTCTATAAAAGCAGATAGTGTACAGGTGGAGGGATTGAAAGTAATTCGCTCGGCTTATGCAACACTTACAGACCCTTGTGGAATAAAGGTTTATAATAAAAATTTTGTGGTTATTCAAAACAATATCCTCGATGATAATTTTTTCGGCATTTATATCCAAAACGGGAAAAACTGTATCATAAAAAATAATAAATTAAGAGCCTATGCTAAAGAAGAACAATACTTAGGCAATGGTATTCACTGTTGGCAAAGTGATAGCATTCAAATAATTGGAAATACTGTACAAGGACATAGAGATGGAATATATCTTGAATTCGTATCAAATTCCATAATCTGGCGAAATATCAGCAAGGATAATATTCGCTACGGTTTGCATTTTATGATATCCAATGATAACGCTTATATTACTAATATTTTTATGCACAATGGCGCAGGAGTAGCAGTGATGTATTCCAATAACGTAAAAATGATTAATAATACTTTTGAAGAAAATTGGGGAGCATCCGTTTACGGACTTTTGCTAAAAGATATTTCAAATAGTTATATATCCGGAAATCAATTTGCTAAAAATACGTCGGCAATTTATATGGATGGCGGTGGAAAAAATCTGTTTGAAAAAAATGAATTTCGTTCAAATGGTTGGGGGATGCAGATTCAGGCGAGCAGTTACGACAACGTGATTACGCAAAACAATTTTGAAGGAAACACTTTTGACATGAGCACCAACGGTGATTTGGTTTTGAATAAATTTCATCAAAATTTTTGGGATAAATACGAAGGCTACGACCTGAATCGAGACGGTATCGGCGACGTACCCTATCACCCGCTAAGCCTCTTTGCTGTTTTGACAGAACAATATCCTTCTGTCATGCTGCTTTTCCATAGTTTTATGGTAATGCTTATAGATAAGTCTGAAAAAATTTTGCCTTCCATTACGCCTGATAATTTTGTGGACAATCAGCCTCTTATGAAACGTAAAAACTTATAAAAACTTAGGAAAGTTAGAAAAACTTATATAAATTTGAAAAAATATTTTTTTTGGTAAAAATTTTGAGCATTTGTGATAAAAAATTATGATTGAAATAAAGAGGATAACTAAACATTTTGGAAAATTCACAGCATTGAACAATGTTTCTCTTAATTTGCAAAAAGGCGAATGTATCGCTTTGGTGGGTCCCAATGGTTGTGGAAAAACTACTTTAATAAAAATCATCCTCGGCTTGGCGCTCCCTGATGAGGGCGAAGTTTTTTTTAATGGAAAGAACATCAAAAACGAGTTTCTTTATCGCCAAAATATTGGGTACATGCCACAAGTCGGACGATATCCTGAAAATATGAACATCGGACAGATCATAGAAATGATTAAACAAATCCGCTGTTCGTCTAAAAATTTAGATGAAACCCTATTCAAATCCTTTAACATTGAAACTCTTTCACAGAAGCAAATGCGTACGCTTTCCGGCGGTACAACGCAGAAAGTCAGCGCAGTTTTGGCATTTCTCTTCAACCCTGAAGTATTAATTTTAGACGAACCCACCGCAGGGCTTGATGTACTTTCCAGTGAAACTTTAAGGAAAAAAATTATCCTTGAAAAGGAAAAAGGTAAATTGATTATTATTACTTCGCACTTACTCAGCGAATTGGATGACTTGGTCTCTGAACTTATCTTCATGCAAGAAGGAAAAATATTTTTCCATAAAAAGATAGAAGACCTGAAAACCGAAACAAGCGAAACCAAGATTTCAAAAGCAATAGCAAAAGTTTTAAAAAATCAAGAATGATAAACTAATAATGAATCAAATAATTAAAATATTATTTTCAGATATACTTAAGAATAAAATAGTTATAGTTTATACTGTGTTTTTGGCTGCACTGGTGTGGAGCAGTTTTGCACTTGAAAACAATTCGGCAAAAGGTATGCTCACTGTTTTAGGGGTAGTTCTATTTGCTGTCCCTCTTGTATCTATTTTATTTTCAACTATCTATGTGTATAATAGCAATGAATTTATAGAACTGATTCTCAGTCAGCCGATTAGGCGAAATAAAATTTGGATAAGTCTTTTTTCCAGTTTATCTCTTGCCATGATTACTGCCTTTCTCATTGGCGCAGCCGTTCCGATTTTGATTTATTCTCCTAATTTTAACGGGTTGCTAATGATTATTGTTGGCGTTTTGATAACTCTCGTATTCATTTCCCTAGCGTTTTTATGCGCTATTTTCAACAAAGATAAAGCTCGTGGAATCGGTTCTGCGATTATGGTATGGCTGTTTTTTGCCTTACTTTTTGATGGAATTGTCCTTTTTTTTCTCTATCAATTTTCTGATTACCCGATAGAAAAACCCATGATTTTCCTCACTTCGCTTAACCCGATTGACCTTTCGCGGATTTTCATGCTGTTACATTTGGAAGCTGCTGCTATGATGAACTACACAGGCGCACTCTTTCATGAGTATTTCGGAAGTACTTGGGGAGCAGTTGTTTCCTTCATTCTATTGCTCTTGTGGATTGCTATTCCCTTTTTGATTTCCTTAAAAAAGTTTGTCAAAAAAGATTTGTAATTCAATTTTCGGTAATGTCTTAAATTATCCGAATCAGTTATAACCATAGGTACCTGTTTTGTAATAATACTGTTGTATATAC
>JAITOO010000104.1 GCA_031289875.1 Flavobacteriaceae bacterium | reverse complement strand
TTTCTGTATCAGGCATAGGTATTTTAAGCGGTTCTATTGCTTGAACGCTAATCAATAAATCACCTGTTCCTGTTTTAGGAGAATCTTGCAACATGTAATTTCCTAATTTTGAATTTAATATTCCAAGCAAATATTTTAGATTTTTGCCCGTTGCAAAACAAGTACTATCAAGAACTGTATGTTTATTCTCGTCATAGCAAAATCGAAGAATTGACCCCACTCGTTTCCAAACAACTTTTTGTCTATCTAAATCCTCCCAATAATTTGCCCCCCAACGTTGCAAAGCATACCATTCATAGCGTATTCCTGTTTCTGCTTTGTTTCTTGCAGAAAGTTCTTTTTTGTGTTTCAATAAATGGTTATAAATATCAGGATATTGTTTTTGAAATTCTTTTTCTGCTTCTTCGGAAACACCTGTAATATTGGAATTTTTGTGTAATGGAAAATGCCAAGGGATATACAAAAGCCACAAATCTGCAAACTCATATCCATATCTTTTTATGTCCCTGCCGCGTAAAATAGGTCTTATAATTTCGGCTGATTTTGGGTCTTCTGCAATCAGTTCATCTTTCTTCTTTCCGTCTATGATAAATGCTTCATTGTATCCCGTCAAAACACCTCGATATATATTAATATCCCAATCTTTCAAAGGCACGCCAACTGCCTCAATTTTAGCCTTTATGCGTTGTTCTATGGGCGATAAGATAACCCAAGAACTTTCAGGAGATTGCGGGTCAAAGCCCGCAATGACGCTCTGTTGTCTAACAAAAACGCTGATAAAAAGTATAATTTAATAGTATATAAAAATTATACTATTTTTATATATTTTAATTTTTAGTATTATATAATTTAATCAATATTAATTATGATTTATGGTTACATTCGGGTAAGCACCGACAGACAAACAGTTGAAAATCAACGGTATGAAATCAACCGGTTTTGCGAAAAGAGTATTATGGTTGTGGATAAATGGATAGAAGAAACCATTTCGGGTACAAAAACAGTGCAAGAGCGCAAACTCGGCAAGCTCCTCAAAAGAATGCGCAAAGACGACATTCTCATTTGCTCGGAATTGTCGCGTCTGGGCAGAAATTTGTTAATGATTATGGGCATTCTCAACGAATGTATGAATCGCGATATTCAGGTTTGGACAATCAAAGACAATTATCGTTTGGGCAGTGATATCAACAGCAAAGTCCTCGCCTTCGCCTTTGGCTTATCCGCTGAAATTGAGCGCAATCTGATTTCTCAGCGCACCAAAGAAGCCTTAGCCCGCAAAAAAGCCGAAGGTGTAATTTTAGGTCGTCCGAAAGGCAGTAAGTCAAAAGTGAAGAAACTGACAGGTAAAGAAGCTGAAATCAAAACCCTGCTCGACAAACGCATTTCCAAATCGGCTATTGCGCGTATTTTGGGCGTTCATCGACTGACGGTAACGGCGTTTGTGGAGGAAAATCTTCAATTATTGAAAGGAAATAAGTAATTTTGAAAAATAAAGGATATAAATATATGAACGAAATATAAAATCAGGAGATTATCAACGTTTGTTGTCTTCGCAAAACAAGGCGACGGCAATGGCGATTATGAAAATAAAGCCCATTCGGGCTGTTGGGTATAATATTGAGTATTCATATTTTATTACCCTACCCGTTTGTAAAATTGCGAATGATTTCCGGATTCAGTTCCGAAAAATCGTGAATCACAAAATCAGCAGAGCTAAGATTCTGTTTAAGAGAATGTTCGCTTACGTATCCCACACAAAAAATGCCTGCCGCATTTGCCGCACGCACGCCGTTGGTTGAATCTTCGATGACGATACAATGTTTTTTCGGCTCGCCCGAAACCCTGACCGCCTCCAAGAAAATCGCGGGGTCGGGCTTGGACTTTGGAAAATCTTCTCCGCTCACGATATGCCGAAAATACGGAAAAAGTTTGAACCGATTGAAAATTCGGTCAATAGTAACTTTGGCAGAAGATGAGCCTAAAATTAACTGAAAATCAGAACTATACAAATCTTCGATAAGTTTTCTTGCACCCGAAATCAAATCCAAATCTTTCTTTTCATTAAATGCCTGATTGAAAATTTCACGCTTGCGCAAAACCAAAGTTTCCACGTTCTGTGCAAGATGATATTTTTCTCTCAAACGCTGATAGACATTGCGGGTAGAACCGCCCGTAAACGAAGCATATTCTTGTGGAGAAACTTCAATTCCCAATTCATTAAAATGCTGATTTAAAGCATAATGATGAACAGGTTCGGTATCTACAATCACACCGTCCATATCGAAAATTACGGTATTAATCATTTTATTTTGGTGATTTTCAATTACAAAAATACAATTTTCTCACTGAAAGAATCGAAAAATTTGTAATCAAATATTTTCTAACTTTGCTGAAAATGAAAACAGCCTCAATACAAGCACATATCGCTGATTTTCTTTCAGAAAATCATTTAACGCTTTCCGTTGCAGAAAGTTTGACAGGCGGCATGATTTCGCACAAAATCACTTCTGTATCAGGCAGTTCTGCTTATTATAAAGGGGGAATCACTTCTTACAGCATTGAAATCAAGGAAAATGTTTTGGGAGTTTCATCGAAAACCATACAAGAAAAAAGTGTTGTCAGTGAAGAAGTTGCAGCAGAAATGTGTCAAAATTGTGCCCGACTTTTCAATACAGATATTGCGCTTTCCACAACAGGGGTAGCCGGTCCCGCCTCCGACGAGTTCCAAAACCCTGTGGGACTGGCATTTATCGGTTTGTTTTACAAAGGTGAAGTTTCTATACAAAAATGTTTTTTCCCTACTCTGACTCGTGAAAAAATTATTGAAACAGTCAGTAATAAAGCATTGGAAATGTTGTATTTAAAAATTTCAACCACCTAAAATTTACCTCACTTCAACAACTGATAGGCAATCAATGCCAAAACATAAGCAAACCCTGACATCAGAAACAGCTGCAAAAGAGGCCACTTCCACGAATTGGTTTCCTTTTTCACAACAGCTAACGTGCTGACGCACTGCATTGCAAAGGCATAAAACAGCAGCAGCGAAACACCTGTCGCCATGTTGTATGTCAGTTCGCCCGTGTTATGATTGATGTCTTGTTTCATCAGTTCTTTCAATTTCAGAGTTTCCTCGCCGCCGCCGTCCATACTGTAAATAGAGGCAATCGTCCCGACAAAAACCTCTCGCGCCGCAAAGGACGACAAAAGCCCGATGTCAATCTTCCAGTCGTAACCGAGCGGTACAAAAACAGGCTCGATCATCTTTCCGAATTCCCCTAAATAAGAATCCTGTAACGAGGTGGTTGATAGATAATTAATTTTTTTTGTCTGTTCATTTTCAGAAATACCGAAAGTTCCGAGCGCCCACAAAATTACGCTTACAGCGACAATAATTTTTCCTGCTTCGGTAATGAAACTCAGCGATTTCTCGTACAAACCGTAGAAAACATTTTTCCAAAACGGCGCTTTGTACGTAGGCATATCCAACACCAAATAGCTCTTGTACTGCGATTTAATAAACTTATTTGCAATAAATGCACTGATAAAAGCCATCATCACGCCGAGCATATACATCGCCATCATCGCAACGCCCTGCAAGTTGATGAATCCGTTTCCCTTTGGGATAATCAGCGCAATGATAATGCTGTACACAGGAAGCCTCGCCGAGCAGGTGATGAACGGCGTTACCAAAATCGTAATTAACCGTTCCTTCGCATTTTCAATGTTTCGGGAAGACAAAATGGCAGGAATAGCGCACGCCGCTCCCGACAATAAGGGAACAACGCTTTTTCCGCTCAGTCCCAAAGGTTTAAACCATCTATCCATGAGAAAAACCACGCGCGCCATATAACCGCTTTCTTCCATAATCAAGAGAAAGAGAAACAAAATGGCGATTTGAGGGATGAAAACCGCTACACCGCTCACGCCGGGCAAAATTCCTTTTGAAAACAACTCCGCCAAAGGACCTGCGGGCAGATGAGCAGACAACCATTCGCTTCCATTAGCAAAAATTCCTTCAATCCAATCCTGTGGATAACTCGACAGGAAAAACAACGCCTGAAAAATAATGAACAAAATGGAAAAAAATAAAACGTACCCCCAAAACGGATGTGTCGCAATTTTGTCAATTTTATCAGTAACCGTCTGAAATGCAGGGTCTTTGTGGATTGTTCCTTCTACCCGAGCATCAATAATCTGATGTCTTTGAATCGTTTCTTTGAGTTGTAATCTCTTGGGAATGAGTTTGTATTGCTGGTGGAGTTCCTTGATTTTTTTTCTGTATTTTTCAGGAACGATTTCAATATTCGACTGGCTCAAATACAGCCAAGCGTGATATTCGTCCAAATCAAAAGCGGTTTTGAGTTCCTTAACAGACGCAGCAAATTCTTTTGGACAACGGAACTCTGTGTCCTGAGACACTGCTCCGCCCTGACTGATGAGTTCCTTTAATTCAGCTATCCCTTCTCCTTTTTTAGAACTGACCAAAACAACAGGAGTGTCGAAATTTTTTGAGAGATTTTCTTCTTTGATTGAAATTCCATGTTGGGATATGGTGTCTATCTGATTGATAACCAGCGTAACAGGTATTTTTAAATCTTTAATCTGCTGATACAGAAAAAGACTGCGTTTCATGTTGTGAACATCGGCAACAACGACTACTTCGTCAGGGAAATCAGGATTTTCAGGGTTTGCCAATACGGAAAAAACTACTTCTTCGTCTGTGGAAGAGGGATATAAACTGTACGCTCCGGGCAGGTCTATTAAATTGTATTCTACGTCTTTATAAATGAATTTTCCATTTTTCTTTTCAACAGTAATACCCGGATAGTTGCCTGTTTTCTGGTGCAAACCGCTCAATCGGTTGAAAAGTGTAGTTTTGCCCGCATTAGGATTGCCTGCAAAAGCTATCGTTTTGATTTTCATTCCGCTATTCAACTTCTACCAAAATATGGCTGGCTTCGCTCCTCCGCAGCATTACCGTGCTTTTTTCTTTTCCGTATTCTACGTACATAGGTCCGTCCAGCGGAGCTTGTTGTTTGAGTTGTATGGAAACGCCCGGAACGATACCCATTTCCAAGATTTTGTTTGGAACATCATCTTCTGAAAAGCCTACCACTCTGGCTTTTTGTGCGGGTTTTAGTCTTGATAATGAATGATAAATCATCTCTGCGTTAAAAGTTAAATAAGTTTAAATAAAAATGCGTTTATAAGAATTATCTATTTGCAAATATAAAAAATTATTTGTATTTAATCTAAATAAATTTAATTTTTTTTGAAAAAAGGTGATTTTAAAGCTATCTCGCTGATAATCAAATAAAAAACCTCTCAATACCAACCCCTTCTTACGGTGTTGATAATTGCAGGAATATTTAAGTTGAACACAAAACGGACATTGGAGAAATAATTGTCTTTGCCGGGCTCAAATCCAAGCGAAGACTGCAACGGCAGGTAAAGTTCCAAAAAATCAGGAATAATACGCAGTTTAATGCCCGTATCGTAAATAAAATCAGGGGATTGACCTATACTTTTATATACGCCTGCATCAGCATACAAATCAAAAAATTTCCACAAATGAATTTCTGAATTTAAAGACGTAATCCATTGGTTTGCAGAAGAATTAATCATAGATTTGAAACCTCCTTCCGCCATGAGGTACTGCTGGTAGAACAGACCGCTTTTTGCAGACCTCCCCAAATAGTTGTTGTAGCTAAAACTGTAATCCGTGATGTGGCTCACGCCGAAATCGAAAAAGGTAGAATGTGAATCGTTATTGAAGAAATATCCGCCGAAAAATCGAAAGGTTATTTTTTTTCCGGGAAGATACTCTCGACGGTAATACAATTCCGCACTCGCCTTATTGAAAATATTGGAATGCTGAAAGTTAGACTGCCCGTACCACTCGTCAATCGCTTTCATATTCGAGTAAGTGTAAAAAACATTCAACAGATTGTAATGCGGATAATCATCGGGAGATATAGGTTTAGTAGAGTCAATTTCACGCTCTACGCTATTGAATGTCAATCCGATAGTGCGATTTACTTCCGAACGGGGTCTTTTTTTGAGAGCGAAACTCAGCGTACCGCTATATTTTTCATAGGCAAGATGGGTATTGTAATGGTAATATTCATAACCTGTTGCTATAAAAATTCTTCTGAAAATTCCGCGTGTCATGTCGTAATTATATCCGACGTAAGCATTGCCTGTCAGGCTCTTAGTTCCGGTGGAATAGGTCGGCGAAGCAGAAAAAGTCAGATTTTTAGAAAAGGGAGAACTATTATAAAAACGCAGTCCTAAAATGAATTTATCATAATCGTTCCATTTGATTTTCGGCTCGAAAAAGAGCTGCGCATAGTCGGGATTATCAACATCTGCATACAATTTCAATTGAAGTTGTTTTCTGTTTTTAAATAATCCTTTAGTTTTCAATGTGTTATCATTATCGTTGATTTCAGGAAAAAGATAGTTCCTGTTAATTGTCAAATGGTCGTAATCCGCTTTGGGAAAGGAATACAACGAATCTTTTTTATTAGAAAAAATCCATTTTTCATTCACAATTTCTCCCCTTTTCTGTCCGCTGATAAGAATCGGTGCGGGGAGGTTGGTCTTATTTAAAATATTGATTTCCAGACTGTCATCTTTTTTAGAAGAAAATTTTTTGATTTTGAAGTTCACGCGGTCTTTGTTTTGAATGTAATTTTCAAAAAACCAGTCAAAATTTTGGTTAAAATTTTGTTCCATAGAATTTTGCAAATCAGAAGCGGTGATTTCCCGACCTTTTTTTTCTTGAATCAGATTTCGAATAGTTTCTTCAAAAGCCTCTTTCCCTAAATAAATGCTTAAAAAATTAAAGCTCAACCCTGCCTTAAATTCACTGACTACAATCTGATTCATATTGCTCAGTTCCAGATAGTTTTCGTTAATTGGCTGGTCAAAATTTTGAGTAGCGATATAGCGGTAACCCAATTTGTAGCGGTCGGCTAACGGAAGTTCGGAAAAGAAAAAGAATTTTAACGGTCTGATACCCAAAAGTTTAATGTCATCAGGCAAAGTTCCTATCAATCGGACATCGGAATAATATTTCTGCAAATATTGAAGTTGATAATATGCGAGCAATCCGTTTTCAATCCAGTGATTCTCGTATTTGTTTACATTAATTAATTGATTTACAACACTATATGCGAGCTGCTGAAAAATTTTCAAATCAATTTTTGTGCTGTCCGGAAAAATCTTCACTTTTTTTAACCCTATATTCAAATCGTCCATTCCAATGAAATTTTCCAATTTTCGAGTTTTAGAATTTAGAAAAATCTTTGCAGGAAGTTTACCTAATTTTTCCTTCAAAAATTCTAACTCTCTCTTAATGTTTTGGTTATAAACCTCTCTCGTCAAGCCGTCAATTTCGCAGCCAATAACCACCTCTACAGACTGATTATCAATAACATAAGAAAACACATTCGGTCGGGTCTTTGAAAGAGAAATACTTACAGCGTCTTGAAAACTTCCCTGCAAATGATTGTTGCTCAGTAAATTGATGTCGCTTTCCAGATAGAAATTCGAGGGAAAATACATCGTAATATTGTAAAAAGTTTTTCGGTAAGGATTAAATTCTGTATCTGTAAATGGCTCTAACACAGGCTTTCCGTCCTTAAATGCCAACGGCTGAACGAAAAAATTTTTGAGCAGATAGCCGTCGTCAAAATAGCCGTAACCCGTAACTTTATCAAACGGAATTTTGAGGTTGTAGTTCAGCTCCATAACAATCAAGCTATCAGGCTTTAAGGGCTTGTTCAAATTGATTTCGTAAAATTCAAAATCGCGCAGCAAATACCGCGGTTGTCGTTCATTGATGAAAATCGTGAAATCGGTAATACGCCCTCTTTCAGAGAATTGCGAAAAATATAGCGATTTGTTTCGGTCTTCCAACTTTCGTTTTCCCAAAACCGTTTGACTGTTCGAATAGGCATTAGCAGAACTGTGTAAATATATGTTTTTCAGCTCTTTGCCTGTGTTGTTAAAAAATACGATTTTCTCGCGTACCGACAACGTATGCGAAAGAGGGGACAGCGTAGCTGTAATTTTGATAGTATCTTCCTGAGCCTTAATGAATAAAGGAATTATCAACAAAAATATAAAAATCGTATTCTTCATTCTATCAACAAATTACTCTCATTTAAAACGGATTTCCACCGCTCCGAAACGGTATTTTATGATGTCTGCCTCAAAAAATTCAATGCGCTCCGTTCTGTTTAATAAACAATAAATTTCGCTTTTCAGTATGCCTTTGCCCTTTCCGTGAATTAAAATCAGTTTTTTTACGCGGTCTTTTCTTGCTCGTTCAATTTCATCTTTAGCTGTAATTAATTGCTTTTCAAGCATTTGATGGGGACGCAGTCCTTTCATAGAATCAACCAGATGCCCAATGTGCAAATCAATTTCCCGAATTACTTCCACCTGAAGTCTGGGCTTGGGTGGAACGGGTTTGTTTCTTTCCACATCGTTTTTTTTGCTTTCTGTATTTTCGATTTCTAAAGTCTGTGGAACGCAAGGCAAAAGCTGGCTAAGCGGATAGGAAAGTTCAAAACCGTACTCATCTTCTACTACCGCCATACTGCCTGTAATTTTCTTGACGGTAACCGTTCCTGCTTCGTCTAAAATTTTTGCTTTGTCTCCGACCTTCATTTGAAAAATTATTGCAAAAGTAAGGGATTAAAATGGAATTTATGCACAATCTGCCTGCTTTACCAATAAAAAAGCCTCGAAAATCCGAGATTTCTTCATTTCGTTTAATAGGAATAACAAAAATTGGAATTGCTAATTAAGTATAGTTTTCATACATGTTTCAATTTATTACAACTGATTAATAAACTTCACAAACAAAGCAGTTAATTTGTTAAACGCATACAGTGACGGCGATTCTGAGGTGTCGTTAATGTCGTGATAGGCAGAACTTCCGCCCAGTGTGTAAACAAAAAACGACGGAACGCCTTTTTCATAAAACGGACATTGGTCGCTGTTGCAGGCTGCACCTCTGATTTTCACTTCTTTAACGTATTGATAATTGTAATTGACCGTTTCCAGTTTGGCAAATTGTTTTGGAAATTCTCTGCCGTTCACCACTTGGATCCCCTCCTCTCCCGTTCCGACCATGTCAAAATTGATGAGAAATTTAATTTTTTTCAAATCTATAAGAGGTTGTGAAACAAAGTATTGCGAACCTTTCAGACCTGCTTCTTCTCCGCTGAAAGCGATGAAAACCATGTCAAATTTCGGCTTTTCTTTTGAGTAGATTTTCGCCAGAGACAAAATGAGCGCTATGCCGCTCGCATTATCGTTTGCTCCGGGAAAAATCACATCACTGATTTTCCCCAAATGGTCGTAATGGGCTGTCAAAACAATGAGGCTGTCGGAACGCTGTCCCTTGATGAAACCGACGACGTTCTGCGCCTGAAATACAGGCTCAAAGCGGGATTTGATGTCCACATCAATATTTTGTATTTTTCCCGAAACAGCATCATTTTTTACGAATAAATCAACGGTTTGTGTCTGTATCGGGCTGATAGTGTGAATAAATTTTGCAGAAGTCAATTCAACGATTAAAGGAATGCTGCTTTTCATGCTTCCATCTGCAATCATCTGAGGAATAGCAGAATAGAACTGTTGAGCAGAACTGTTGTCGCTGATTAGATTTTCAGGAAAATCGGCTTGGGGGAAAACCACAACATGACCGTCAATTCTATTCATTTCCTTGTCGAGATAGCTGTTTTCTTCCGACAGAAATAAACTGTCGATAACAGAAGTCTTGAATATACGCAGATTATCGTAATTTGCTGTTAATGAGGGAGAACCTGCACCGACTAAATAATCAGAACCCAAGCGGAGTTCTTTATTGTTGATTTTCAAACTGCTCGATTCTATAATATTGACGGGATAGGTAAATGTCTGAAAATAAGCGTTATTAAATTTTTGCACTCCGATTTTTTCAAACTGAGAAACAATTTCTTCTGCGGCTTTTTCCATGCCGCCGTCCACGTATCCCCGCCCTGAAAGCTCTGGAGATGAAAGAGTTGAAATTACTTGTTTGGCATAATCTCTGGAAGTTTGAGCGTAAAAAAATCCAAAAACTGACAGAAAAAAAGCAAAAAATATTTTTTTCATTTAGTGATGTTTTTAATCATAACGTCAAAAATCAGGCGAATAGTATTTTTTTTTAGAAAAAAGGATTAAAAGATTTGAAACTGAACCAAGTAGTAAATATGCCGGACGGCGACGAGATGTACAAAACTGTTTGCCGGACTTGTCTCAATGCCACCACGAAAAGCCCTGCCCATGCGGGGCTAAGTATATGGCGAAGCGGTTAAGAGAATGCTGTCCCGAAGGGACATTTGGGTATATAAACCAAAATTAAAAGTAAAACCCCCGCTTGCGGACAGAGGTTTTACAAATTTAAATAAATAATAAAGTTTAAACTATAACAAAGGTACAAATAAATTTAGAGAATATCAAAACAATAATATCATAAAAAACCAAAAACATGACAACAATAACAGCAATAGAAAAGAAAAACCCCCGCTTGCGCAGGGATTTAACAATAACTTCAAGTGATATGAAATCATTAAACTAATTAAAGTTTAAACTATAACAAAAGTACAAATAAATTTAGACAAGTTCAAAAAAGAACTGAAAAAAGTAAAAAAATCAGCGTGCCTGAATATGGCAACCACTACTTTATTGGTCGTGAGCGAATCGAAACGGACTCTTACTGCGTAACCTTCGGGATGCAAATCAATTACCGCATCTATGAAGCTCTCAGCAAATTAAACTTTAACCCCACCTTCAACTGATTTGAATCGCCGTGTGTAAGCCAGCATAGAATTTTTCAGCAGCATAGCTCTCGTCATGGGACCCACGCCGCCCGGAACAGGCGTAATCCATGCCGCCTTTTTTTCAACTTCCTCAAAATCCACATCTCCGGCGAGATAGAATCCTTTTTCTTTGGAAGCATCTTCCACGCGCGTGATTCCGACATCCACGACCACTGCGCCGACTTTTATCATGTCGGCTTTCAGAAAATGCGGCACGCCCAGTGCGGTAATCACGATGTCCGCTCGGCGGGTGTATTCTTCCAAGTTTCGGGTGTGCGTGTGGACAGTCGTAACCGTACTGTTGCCGGGATAGCCTTTCCGTCCCATCAAAAGGCTCATTGGCTTGCCGACAATCCTGCTCCGCCCAACGACCACCACGTCTTTTCCTTCGGTCGAAATGTTGTATCTTTCTAATAATGTGATGATTCCAAACGGAGTAGCGGACAGAAAACTTTCCATGTCCAGCGCCATTTTTCCAAAATTTTCGGGGTGGAAGCCGTCCACGTCTTTGGAAGGATCAATTGCCAGAATAACTCTCTCTTGGTCAATATGTTTGGGAAGCGGAAGTTGTACGATAAAACCGTCCAATTCCGTATCAGCATTGAGTTTTTTGATTTCGCCGATGAGTTCCTGTTCCGTCACGGAATCGTCCAATTTTACCAGCGAAGATTTGAAACCTACCGCATGGCAATCTTTGATTTTGTTGTTTACATAAGTTACGCTTGCTCCATTTTCGCCCACCAAAACGGCGGCTAAATGCGGCGGACGATATCCTTTCGCTGTCCATTGTGCAACTTCCTGTTTGATTTCTTCTTTCAACTGCTTGGAAATGAAATTCCCGTTAAGAATCTGCGCCATTTTTGATTGAATTTTAAGAATAAACAAATATATGAAAAATTGTGGTCAGTTTGTAATCAATCACAAGGTAAAACGTTTTTTTGGAAATTTCAGCAAAATTGAAGTTTGGAGTATTTTTTATGCCTGAAGTTTCAATTCAGTTCTTCAAAAACCTTTTCCCAATCCGAGTTCAACGTTTTTAGTTTTTCTTTCAGATCGGAATATTTCTGTAACTCTTCCTGCACCGGATTTTTTACAGAAAAAGAATTTTCAATTTCTTTAATCTGATTTTCAACATTTTCGATTTCTGTTTCCAATCCGGAAAGTTTGTTTTCCCGCGCCCTCTGCTCTTTGGTATTGAACCTGATTTCTTTGCCTTTGGCAGGCTGTTCCGTTTCAGGAGCGGTTTTCATGGAAGATTTTTCCAAGCTGACCTCCCGCATGGATTCTTTTTTTCGGTAGTCGAGATATTCGGCAATTCCTCCCAAAAATTCTTTAACTTGACCGTTGCGAAATTCAAAAATTTTATCGGCAAGTCCGTCCAGAAACTCGCGGTCATGAGAGACCAAAATCAAAGTTCCTGAAAAATTTTTCAACGCCTGTTTTAAAATGGCTTTCGATTGCAAATCCAAGTGGTTGGTCGGCTCGTCCATAATCAAAGTGTTGAAGGGGCGGAGAAGCAATTTACACAAAGCCAACCTGTTGCGTTCTCCTCCCGAAAGCACGGAAACTTTTTTCTGCACCTCGTCGCCTTGAAAGAGAAACGATCCGAGCAGGTCGCGTACGCGCGGGCGGGACTCTTCCGTTGCGGAGTCTTCGGCTTCTTCCAGAATGGTTTTGGAAACATTCAGCACCTCTGCCTGATTTTGTGCAAAATATCCAATCTGCACATTATGACCTACTTCCAGCGTTCCGTCGTAGGGAAGAATGCCGTCTAAAATTTTTGCCAGCGTGGTTTTTCCTTGACCATTCTGCCCGACAAAAGCGATTTTTTCGCCGCGTTCGATGTAGAAATTTGCATTTTTAAAAACCAATTTATCACCAAAAGATTTGCTCAGATGCTCTGCTTTGAAAATAATTTTTCCCGATGTGATGCTCGGCTCAAATCTAATATTGAAGCGGGTTACGTCTTCATCTTCAACCTCAATCCGCTCTACTTTGTCCAATTTTTTAATCAGCGATTGGGCAAAAGCCGCCTTGCTTGCCTTATAACGGAATTTTTCGATGAGTTGTTCCGTGTGTTTAATATTTTGCTCCTGATTTTTTTGCGCTTGAAGGAGTTTTTCTTTCCGTTCTTGCTTCAAAATCAGATATTTGGTGTAGTTTGTTTTGTAATCTTGAATAGATTTGTTGGAAATTTCTATCGTTCTGTTAGTTACATTAGTCAGAAATTGTTTGTCGTGCGACACCAAAACGACCGCCCCCTTGTAATTGACCAAAAAACTTTCCAGCCAAATGATGGACTCAATGTCCAAGTGGTTGGTCGGCTCGTCCAAAAGCAGCACGTCGTTTTCTTCCAGAAGAAGTTTGGCAAGTTCAATCCGCATTCGCCAACCGCCTGAAAATTCATCGGTTAGTTTTTGAAAATCAGATTCTTTGAAGCCGAGACCTTTCAAAACTTTTTCAATTTCTCCGTCGATGTTGTATCCGCCCAAGTGCGAAAGTTGGTCGGTCAGGTCAGTCAAATCGTGGATAAGCGCATGGTATTCTTCCGATTCATAATCAGTTCTTGTAGCAAGTTCGTGATTGATTTTGTTGATTTTTTCAATGATTTTGTTCAGTTCCTTGAAAGCGAGCATTGTTTCATCCCAAACGGTGCGACCGTATTCAAAGTCTAAATCCTGTTTCAGATAACCGATTCGGACGCTTCCTTCCTTTTCGACCGTTCCTTCGGACGGAGGCTGTTCGCCCGCCAGAATTTTCAGCAGGGTAGATTTTCCGGCGCCGTTTTTGCCTGCCAAGCCGATGCGGTTGTTCTTGTCAATTCTGAAACTGACGTTTTCAAACAGATAATTTCCTGCAAAATGTATTCCCAAGTTCTGTACTAAAATCATTCTTTTTTAATTTTCGCCGTGCAAAAATACTATTTTAAACTTATATGCGTTATCTTTGTCGAAATATAAAAAGTATTAATTTAAATTTATCAAGTATGAAAAAGATTTTTTCTTCCCTGTTTTTGGCTTTGAGTTTTGGGCTGACTTTCACAAGTTGTAATAATGACAACGATAATTATCAGGATACTGATACGATTGCGGCTGTATTCACCGTGAATAAAGCAACCTTTCAGTATGACAGTTCTTTGGGTAAATATGTGATAGAAAAAGTGTTTCCGTCTAATTTTCAATTTTATGACAGTGATCACGTATTGGTTTACAGGCAAAGCGGTTCGGCAAACGGCGCACCTATTTGGCAATTACTTCCGACAACTGTTTATTTACACAGTGATGTGAACGGAGACGGTTATTCCGATGATATATTTTATGATTTTGATTTTAGCGTATATGACGTCTATATCTATGCGGACAGTACTTATGACCTTTCTTTAACGCCTGCTCTTTATGCTAATCAAAATTTCAGAATTGTAGTAATTCCGGGTGGATTTGTATCTTACTCCGCCTCAGGAACGAAAACAACGCCGGTGGATTACAAAGACTACAATGCAGTAATCAAGTACTATCACCTTGACGACAGCAAGGTAAAAGAATTGAAATAACAACTTTTAATAAGATTAAAAAATGAGTAATTGAAATTTTAATTACTCATTTTTTTTCAATTATTTTTCGTATCGCTTCATTACTTTGTCGCTTACTCCTACATTGGAGAAACCGCCGTCGTGGTAAAGGTTTTGGAGTGTAACCTTCTTTGTCAAGTCAGAAAACAAAGTGATGCAGTATCCCGCACAGTCATCGGCAGTAGCATTTCCCAGCGGAGCCACATCTTCTGCAAATTCAATAAATCCGCCGAAACCTTTAACTCCCTGTCCTGCGGTGGTCGGAGTCGGAGATTGGGAAATAGTGTTTACCCTTACCTTATTTCTAAGTCCCCATTCATAGCCAAAACTTCGGGCAATACTTTCCAAATAGGCTTTATTATCTGCCATGTCGTTATATCCCGGGAAAATCCTTTGTGCGGCAATATAAGTGAGCGCTAAAATACTTCCCCACTCTTTCATGGCATCCTTATCCCAAGCGGTTTTCATTACTTTATGAAAAGAAACCGCCGAAATATCCCAGCCTTTGGTCAGCCAATCATAATTCAGGTCGGTATAAACCTTTCCCTTGCGCACATTAACAGACATCCCTATGGAATGAAGAATAAAATCAAGTTTGCCGAATTTTGCCAAAGCATGATCGAAAAGTTTCCCTAAATCTTCCATAGAAGTGGCATCCGCAGGAATCACGTCAGAGCCTGTTTTTTCAGCCAAAGCGTTAAGTTCTCCCATTCTGAGAGCTACCGGAGCATTGGTCAGAACAAATTCCGCTCCTTCTTCATAGGCTCTTTCAGCCACTTTCCAAGCAATAGAATTAGAGTCTAAAGCTCCGAAAATAATTCCTTTTTTTCCTTTTAATAATCCGTATGACATACTATTTTTTTCTTGTTTCTACATTACAAATGTATGAAAATTATTGAATATATCGTGATTTGAATCAAGGACTAAAAACTCTGAGGAAAATCACGAGAAAATTTATTCTCCTTAATTTGAAAATAATTACATTCGCTTGTTGTGAATCTCAGAAATACAAAAAAAACATCTGATATACAGTTGATTATAATTTCAGAAGCCCAATGTATTCGGAAAAAAGAATTTACTAAACTGTTCCGCCCCGCAAGAGGCGTGTCATAGATTTTTCTAACATCGTTATAAACTCGGCGATATGGCAGAGTTAAAAAAAATCTTTACATTTGGAGTAATATTTTTTACTTGGATGAACGATATACAGGCAAGAATACAATTACTACGTCAGGAGATTAACCGCTTGAACTATAAATATTATGTCTTAGACCAATCGGAAGTGTCGGATTATGAGTTTGATAAAATGCTCGAAGAACTCAAACAATGGGAAAAAGAATACCCCCAATTCGATGATCCTAATTCA
>JAITOO010000098.1 GCA_031289875.1 Flavobacteriaceae bacterium | reverse complement strand
TCAAAATTAATTCGTAACTTGCATAAAAGTTGTGCATAAATGTATCCGATTGATAACCAATACAATATACCACTTTTTTGTGGTTTGCACAACTTTTTCTATAATGCACTACGGGTTATCAATAATTCCTGATGTTTGATATCGAAGTTCAGATGAACTCGGCAGCATTGCTGTGTTACCACACGAAGCAAAAACTAAAACTACTGTGGCTAATAAAATAACTTGTTTCATACTGTCTCTATTTTAATTGTTTATAATTTATGTTAATTCGCTTATGAAAACTCTTTTTGTCAATCCGGTTTCTATTGCTATGAGACCACAGAAAACTGTCAAACCGTTACCGACTGCGTTCTGTCCCCCATCGCAAAGGTCTCCGAATATTATTTCCTTCATTTTCAGACTGTTTTTTAAAAGAATCTATCCCTCGCAAATATAATTATTTATTCTCAAAAAATATTTTTCCCTTGGCGTGATTTAACCCTCACATCATTTTCTCAACACTTCAAAACCACCATCAGAAGCGGAGTTGAAAATATTTAATAAAAAGTTATTAACAAAAGTGGAGAAAAGTGGAGAAAAGTGGAGAAATCTTTATAATTTTGACCTTATAAACTATGACAAACCTAATCGGAACATACGAGTGCACCCTTGACTCAAAAGGCAGAATGCTGCTCCCTTCGGGGATTAAAAGACAGATAGACAGTCTTTTGCAAGACGGATTTGTTCTGAAAAGGTCTGTTTTTCAGCCTTGTCTGGAATTGCACCCCATGGTTGAATGGAATCAAACCATGCAGAAAATCAACAAGCTCAACCGTTTTGTGAAAAAAAATAACGATTTCATCAGGCAGTTCACAGCGGGACTGAAAAATGTAGAAATTGACAACAGCGGACGGCTGCAAATCAGCAAAGATTTAATTCAGTTTGCAAAATTAGAAAAAAATATTGTCGTAGCGTCCGCACTGAATGTCATTGAGATATGGGATAAGTCGCTGTATGAAAATGCAGTGAATGTGAATGATAAAGACTTTGCCGATTTGGCGGAGGAAGTGATGGGTAATATACTTGACAATAATGAGTTATCATAATCCCGTTTTGCTCCGGTCCAGCGTTGATGCGCTGGTACAAAATCCTGACGGCGTGTATGTGGACTGCACATTCGGCGGCGGCGGGCATTCTGCCGAAATCCTGAAAAAACTTTCTCCGAAAGGCAGATTATTTGCTTTCGACCAAGACACTGATGCGCTGTCTAACAGTATTTTAGATGAACGATTTACTCTAATTCTTCAGAATTTCAGGTTTCTAAAAAACTATCTGCGTTTTTACCAAATAGAACAGGTCGATGGAATTTTGGCAGATTTAGGCGTTTCTTCCCACCAGTTTGATACGGCTGAAAGAGGCTTCTCCACCCGCTTTGACAACATTTTGGACATGAGAATGAATCCCAATCAATCACTTTCTGCCAAGGACGTGATAAATTTTTACAGTGAAGAACAATTGTCGGAAATTTTTTATTTGTATGGAGAACTTCCTCAGCCCAAGAAAATTGCAAAAGAAATCACGGGAAAAAGAAACGAAAAAAAAATCAATACCACGCAGGAATTAAAGGAGATTTTTAGCTATATACCCGCCTATAGGCAGAACAAATTTTTCGCACAACTATTTCAGGCTCTGAGGATTGAAGTCAATGACGAAATGAATGCACTGAAAGAACTTCTTGTGCAGAGTATGGAAGTTTTGAAAGTCGGCGGCACGTTGGTTTTTATTTCCTATCATTCTCTGGAAGACCGATTGGTAAAGAAATTCATAAAAACAGGACTGTTTACGGGAGAACCTGAGCGGGATATTTTCGGCAACTGGCACAAACCTTTTGAGTTGCCTCAGAACAAAGCAATTACTCCCGATGAAAATGAGATTAACGAAAATTCGAGAGCGCGGAGCGCAAAAATGAGAATTGCAATAAAAAATGGCTAAAAAAACTAAAAAAAGGTCGCTTTCAGACATTCTTAAAGGAAAATTCCTGATAGAGGGCAACGCTTTCTCCGTCTGGAAAGCCATTGTTTTCTTTATCGCACTCGCCCTCATTTCGATTTCTTCCTCCCACCGCGTGGACGAAAAAGTCGTGAAAATATCCCAATTGAAAGCCGAAGCCGAAAAATACAAAGCCAAATACGCTCTGATTGACAGCAAGTTAATGAAGTTGAAAGTTGAATCAGAACTTGGAGAAATGGTCTTACGAGACTCACTTTTTGCTTTGGAAAAACAGCCATACAAAATACTCGTTACCAGAGTTTTAGATGATACCATAAAAAAAGAGACCAACAAAAAATGAACGAACGCAAAAACATCTTAGCCAAAGCCTATTTGGTAGCCGCATTCTTCGTATTGTTTGCGGTATCCGTTTTTGTTCGTTTGATTTATATACAGACTCACGACACTGAAAAATACAGAAATTTAACTCAAACTACCAATTTCCGAAACGAAGAAATTCAAGCGGCGCGGGGAAATCTGTATGCCTCAGACGGAGTGCTTCTCGCTACAACTATCACAAAATATGATATTTACTTGGATATGAAAACCATTCATAAGGATTTGTATCAGAAAAATATCAGCGCTTTGTGCGATTCTTTGCAACGGATGTTTGGAAAACCTGCTTTTCATTTCTATGATATTCTAAGCGGAGGAAGAAAAAATCAAAATCAATACCTGCTTTTAGTTAAAGGCTTGGATTACGACCAATTTGCTCAAATTAAGAACTTCCCGATTTTCAACAAAGGAAAAAATCGAGGCGGATTTATCTTTGAGCGGAACACTGAGCGCATCAAAACCATAACAGGCTTTGGTTCAAGAACTTTGGGCTTTGATTCTCCCAATGGGAAAGCTGGTTTGGAGGGTGCATTTTCCGCCTATTTGAAAGGTAAAAACGGACGGGAAATACAGCAAAGAATCAATCTCAACCAATGGAAACCCATTAAAATCGAATCCGAACCCGAAAACGGCGACGATGTTTATACCACAATTGACATGAGGATTCAGGACATAGCCTATTCCGCACTGCAAAACCAGTTGGAAAAATCTGAAGCCGATCACGGCTGTGCCGTTGTCATGGAGGTCAAAACGGGAAAAATCGTTGCGATGACAAACTTGCAGCGGAAAAAGAATGGCACATACGACGACCTGCGGAATTTTGCCGTTTGGGAAGGCTCAGAACTCGGTTCCACGTTCAAGTCCGTTTCCATGCTGGCTTTGCTGGACGACGGCTACGTTACGCCCGACACGACAGTGGACATCGACGAGGGCGTTTGGGAAATATATGGACAAAAAATCAAGGACGACCACGGACACGGAACTATCACGCTATCTCAGGTTTTGTCGCAGTCGAGCAACGTCGGGATTTCCAAAACGGTGTATAAATTCTATCATAAAAATCCGCAGGATTTTTTGAAAAAAATCAATTCGTGGAACCTCGGTGAAAAGACGGGAATCGACATTCCGGGCGAAAGTGTTCCTTATATTCCGAAATACAACAAAACTTGGAGCCCGATGCATCTTTTGTGGATGTCGTTCGGCTACGGCGTGAAACTCACGCCTTTACAGATTTTGACTTTTTATAACGGCATTGCCAACAATGGCGTGATGACGAAACCTCAACTTCTTGAAAAAATCGAAAAAAAAGGACAAATCATCAAATCTTTTTCTCCGATTGTGCTTGACAACCACATGGCTTCGCAAAAAGCTATCAACGATTTGAAACAAATGCTGGCTTATGCGGTGGAATACGGAACTTCCAAAAGTATTTACACGCCCAATTTATCAATGGCGGGTAAGACAGGAACGGCGCAGGTGGAATACTGGAAAGGAAAAGGACGGTTTTATCAGGCATCTTTCTGCGGATTTTTTCCTGCGGACAACCCTGAATATTCCTGCATTATAGTCATCAACAAACCTAAAAACGGAATTTACGGCTCGCAAGTCGCAGCTCCTGTGTTCAAAGAAATTGCAGGCAGAGTCTATTTGAAAAAACCGTTGAACATTCCAAAAACCGATGTCAATACTTCCCTGAATATCGAAAAACTGATTACTCGAACGGTTAAGCCGAATATCAGTCAATCAGCCGAATTTGTTCCGAGCGTCATTGGATACGAAGGACGAGATGCAATTCCTGCTTTGGAAAATATGGGTTTGAAAGTTGTGTATTCGGGAGAAGGAAAAGTAGTGGAACAGTCCATCATCGGACTTCCATTAAAAAAAGGAATGACCATTTATTTAAAACTCAGCGTATGAAGATATTATCAGATATATTATACAAGGTCTCCATAGAAAGAGTCGTCGGAAATCCAAAAATTTCCGTAGAAAATATTTCTTTCGATTCCCGAACTGTAAAAAAGGGCGATGTTTTCTTTGCAATCAAAGGTTACGATTTGGACGGACACCGATTTATTCCGAAAGCCGCCGAACTGGGCGCAGCTGCTGTAATCTGCGAAGAAATCCCTGTGGAAACCAATGAAAATATCACCTATATTCAAGTGAAAAACAGTGCGGTGGCTTTGGGTATCACTGCTTCCAATTTTTACGACAATCCGTCTGAAAAACTGACGCTGGTCGGCGTTACCGGAACAAACGGAAAGACGACAACGACAACGCTTTTGTTTGATTTATTCACTCAATTGGGCTTTGAATGCGCTTTGTTATCAACCATTGAAAACCGTATCGGCAGTGAACTCCTGCCAAGCGACCATACTACGCCCGACCCAATAACCATCAACAAGTTACTGCACGAAGCCGTTGAAAAAGGCTGCGGATTTGCTTTCATGGAAGTCAGTTCGCACGGAATCCACCAAAACCGCTTGGCAGGATTGACATTCAAAATCGGGGCGTTTACCAACCTCACACATGACCACTTGGATTATCACGAGACCTTTGCAAACTATCTCGCCGCCAAAAAGAAATTTTTTGATGAACTGTCCGCTTCTGCCGTTGCCTTGACCAACATAGACGATAAAAACGGATGGGTAATGCTTCAAAATACTAAAGCAAAGAAAGTTTCTTATTCCCTGAAATCCAATTCCGATTACAAAGCGAAAATTATGGAAAACCGTTTGGACGGTATGCTTTTGCAGTTCAACGGACAAGAATTTTGGACGGCTTTGGCGGGAAAATTCAATGTGTATAACGAACTTCTGGCGTATGCCGCAGCTTCCGAACTCGGCATCTCTTCCATAGAAATCCTCACGGTGTTGAGCAAATTGCGGCGCGTGAAAGGTCGTTTTGAAACTTTTGTTTCCGACGGCGGAATTTATGCCATCGTTGATTATGCCCACACGCCCGACGCTTTGCAGAACATTCTGGAAGCTATTGGTCAAATCCGCACGAGGAACGAAAAATTAATCACTGTTTTTGGTTGCGGAGGAAACCGCGACAAAACCAAACGCCCCAAAATGGGAAGCATCGCTGCGCACTTGTCAGATGTGGCAATCATCACTTCCGACAATCCGAGAAATGAAGACCCTGACGGGATTATCCGCGAAGTGGAAGCAGGCGTAGAACCGCAAAACACGAACAAATATATTGCCATCACCGACCGCAGGCAGGCGATTAAAACCGCAGTTACTATGGCAAAACCGAAAGACATCATTTTGATAGCAGGAAAAGGACACGAGAACTATCAGGAAATCAACGGAGTGAAGCATCATTTTGACGATATGGAAACCGCAAAAGAATTATTGAATCCAAACCATTAAATACAATGTTGTACTATTTATTTGAATATCTGAACACTCACTACTACATCCCCGGAACGGGGCTATACAAGTACATCACGTTCAGGTCTTTAGCTGCCGTATTCACTTCTCTTTTCATCGCTTTGATTATAGGGAAAAAAATAATCAACATTCTGAGAAGAAAACAGTTGGGCGAAACCGTGCGAGAACTCGGCTTGACAGGACAGAAAGAAAAAGAAGGCACGCCGACTATGGGCGGAATCATCATCATTTTGGCTACTTTAATTCCCGTTTTACTTTTCTGCCGGCTGGATAATATTTACATCATTGTCCTCCTCATTTCCACTATTTGGATGGGAATTATCGGATTTTTGGACGATTATTTAAAAATTTACCGCAAAAACAAAGACGGACTCAAAGGAAAATTCAAAATCTTGGGACAGGTCGGACTGGGCATTTTCGTAGGCGTGATGCTCTACACCAGCCCTGATGTAACGATTCGCGAGAAAATCGAAAATTCTCATCAAATTGAATCTGCAAAAGACTTCTACCCAACCGAAAAAAGCGCTAAAACCACCATTCCGTTTTTAAAAAATAATCAGTTTGATTACGGCAAAGTGCTGCATTGGTTCGGAATGGACGAACAAAAATCGCAGGATTTAGTGTGGATTATCCTCATTTTCGTTTCGATAACGATAGTAACAGCCGTTTCCAACGGGGCAAACCTGACCGACGGCATCGACGGATTGGCGGCAGGGAGTTCGGCAGTTATCGTATCTACGCTGGCTTTGTTTGCCTATGTTTCGGGAAATATCATGATGTCGGATTACTTGAATTTGATGTTTATTCCCAATTCGGGCGAAACCGTGATTTTTTCCGCCGCTTTTTCCGGTGCATTGATTGGTTTTCTCTGGTACAACACTTATCCTGCCCAAGTTTTCATGGGCGATACGGGAAGTTTGACCATCGGCGGAATTATTGCTGTGCTGGCAATTATTTTACGAAAAGAACTGTTGATTCCTGTGCTGTGCGGCATTTTCTTGGTTGAAAATCTGTCGGTTATCCTGCAAGTCGGCTATTTTAAATACACGAAAAAGAAATACGGCGAAGGTCGCAGAATATTCCTGATGTCGCCGCTTCATCACCATTTTCAGAAGCAGGGACACCACGAAAGCAAGATTGTTACGCGGTTTTGGATTATCGGCATCATACTGGCGATATTCTGCATCATAACATTAAAAATCAGGTAGATATGAAAAAAAGATTAGTTGTCGTAGGAGGAGGCGAAAGCGGTGTCGGAGCAGCGATTCTCGGACAGAAACAGGGTTTTGATGTTTTCTTAACCGACAAAGGTCTGCTGAAAGAAAATTACCGCAAAGAATTAATTAACAGAAATATAGATTTTGAAGAAAGACAACATTCGGAGGAAAAAATCTTGAATGCCGACTGGGTAATTAAAAGTCCGGGTATTCCGCAGAAATCGCCTCTCATTCAAAAACTGAGAGAAAAGGGCGTTTTGATTTCTTCGGAAATTGAGTTTGCTTCACGCTATACTCACGCAAAATTAATAGCTATCACAGGCTCAAACGGTAAGACCACAACGACTTCGCTGACGTATCACATGTTCCGAAAGGCAGATTACAACGCAGGTTTGGCGGGCAACATCGGGAGGAGCTTTGCATGGCAGGTGGCAGAAGAAAATTTCGACTATTACATTCTGGAAATCAGCAGTTTCCAGTTGGACGACATTCAAACTTTCAAACCGAATGTCGCTATGGTTTTGAATCTCAGTCCCGACCATTTAGACCAATATAACTATCAGTATTATAACTATATAAACGCAAAATTCCGAATTACGGAAAATCAGGACGAAAATGACATTTTTATTTACAATTTAGACGACGAAATGACTCAAAAATGGTTCGCAGAACATCAGACAAAAGCACGGTTAGTTCCTTTTTCCCTCTTTCAAAAAGTGGAAAACGGAGCGTATAGCGGCGAAAAAAATATTTACATAAACTTTAATCAAGAAGAAAATTTAGACATGAAAATCGAAGAGTTAGCATTAGTAGGCAAGCACAACGTGGCAAATTCTATGGCAGCAGCCGTAGCAGGAAAAGCGTCAAAAATCAGAAATTCAATTATTAAAGAAAGTCTGGCAGATTTCGAAGCAGTGGAACATCGGCTGGAATTTGTGTTGAAAATCAACGGAATAACTTTCATCAACGACAGCAAAGCGACTAATGTAAATTCGGTTTATTATGCGCTGGAAAGCATAACCACGCCCGTCATCTGGATTGTCGGCGGAACGGACAAGGGCAATGATTATTCGGAACTGATTCCCTTTGCAAGACAAAAAGTTAAGGCAATTGTCTGCTTGGGCTTGGACAACCAAAAAATCATTGATTCTTTCAAAGACATCATTCCTGACATCATCGAAACAAAGTCGATGAAAGATGCCGTAAACACAGCGTATATGCTTGGAAAAAAAGGAGATACCATATTACTTTCGCCCGCCTGCGCAAGTTTTGACTTGTTCCAAAACTACGAAGACAGAGGACGACAATTTAAAGATGAAACAAGAAAACTATAACGAAATGCAATGTATTGATTATTAATTTCTAATCAAGAAAAATGTCAAAACTAAGAACATATTTTAAAGGAGACGCAACGCTATGGGCAATCATACTTTTGATTTCTCTCTCGTCCTTTCTACCCGTATATTCCGCAAGTTCCAACCTGCAATACGTAGTGGGCGAAGGTTCTGTTTTGGGACATTTTGCCAAACATGCAGGCTTCATCTTGGTCGGCGTGGGCATTGTACTCATCTTTCAAAAGATTGATTACAAGTATTTTGGCGGATTTTCCAAACTCCTGTTATATCCCGTCATCGGTTTATTGGTTTTGACTTTGATGCAGGGACGAAACATTGACGGAGCGAACGCCGCCCGCTGGCTGAAACTGCCGGGCGTTCCTTTTGCTTTCCAGACTTCGGTTTTCGCAGCTTTGATTCTTAACATCTGCATTGCGAGATATTTAGCCAAACACAAGACACAAGACATCACGTTGAACAACAGCTTTCTCTCCGTCTTGTTCCCGATTTTTTTAGTTGTCGGACTGATTTTTCCCGCCAACGCCTCAACTGCCCTGCTGATATTTTTCATGGTACTGGCGTTGCTGTTCATCGGCGGTTATCCACTGAAAATCCTGCTGGGAATCATCGGTTGCGGAACGTTACTAATTATGCTGTTCGTCCTGCTCGTTTTCAAATATCCCGATTTGTTTCCGAGCAACCGCGTGAATACGTGGGCAAGCCGAATTGAATCTTTCACGAACGAAAACAAGGAAGAAAGCTATCAAGTACAGCAGGCAAAAGCAGCCATTGTACAGGGAGGAATCACGCCGCGCGGACCGGGAAAAAGCGCATTGAAGCAGACACTTCCTCAATCTTCCTCCGACTTCATCTTCGCCATTATCGTGGAAGAATATGGAGACCTCGGCGCAATCGCCTGTTTCTTTCTTTATACACTGATTCTCTGGCGGATAGTTGTCATTTCAACCAAAGTCGAAAGCGTTTTCGGAACGCTGTTAGTTATTGGTATCGGTTTTCCGATTATTTTTCAAGCCTTTGCAAATATGGCGGTTGCCGTCAATCTGATACCCGTAACAGGTCAGCCTTTGCCTATTTTGAGCTACGGCGGAACGTCCATGTGGGTAACTTACATGGCGCTGGGAATCATTATCAGCGTGAGTAGAGATATTAAGACCATCAAAATAACAGACCTTAAACCAACAAAAGAAGCCTATGAAATCGCTTAAATTTTTAATCAGCGGAGGAGGGACAGGAGGACACATTTTTCCCGCAATTGCCATAGCAGACGAGATTAAACGGCGCATTCCGAACGCAGAATTTTTGTTCGTTGGGGCGAAAGACAAGATGGAAATGGAAAAAGTGCCGCAGGCAGGCTACCGCATTGAAGGACTGTGGATTTCAGGTATTTCCCGCTCTTCGATATTCGCTAATTTAAAATTTCCTTTCAAGTTGATTTCGAGTCTCTGGAAATCTCGAAAAATTATCAAAAATTTCCATCCCGATACGGCAATAGGAACAGGCGGCTTTGCTTCAGGAGCGGCTTTGCTTGTAGCTTCGCAATTCGGCATTCCGACTTTCATTCAAGAACAAAATTCGTTTCCGGGCATCACCAACAAGAGACTCAGCCGCAAATCTTCCGATATTTTTGTTGCTTATGACGGTATGGAAAAATATTTTCCGAAAGAAAAAATCCGCGTTACGGGCAATCCTGTAAGGAAATCTCTGTTTGAAAACCCCATTTCTCAGAAAGAAGCCAAAAAACTTTTAGGCTTAAATCCCGACAAAGTAACCGTCTTCTCCGTCGGCGGCTCGCTCGGCTCACGAACGCTCAACAATTTTTGGAAAAAAAACGCTCCAACTCTTGCTGATGCAGGCGTTCAAGTGTTTTGGCAAACAGGAAAACTCGACTATCAAAATATTCTCAAAGAAGAAAATCTTACAAATCAAAATATTGTTATTGAGGAATTTATCAAAAATATGGCGACCGCCTATGCCGCTGCGGACATCATCATTTCGCGAGCAGGTGCGATTGCCATTTCGGAGCTTTGTTTGGCAGGCAAAGCCGTGATTCTCGTGCCGTTTCCCTTTGCTGCGGAAGACCACCAGACAAAAAATGCGCAGCAGTTAGTCAATCATGGGGCAGCGGTGATGGTTAAAGATTCGGAAGTGGAAAATCAACTTTTGAGTGAAATTCAAAATCTGATTAAGACCGAAGAAAAGAGAAAACTTTTAGGCGCAAACATTTTGAAAATGGCAAAACCTGACGCAGCGGAAGAAATTGTCGATACTATCTTAAAACGATTAAACCTGTGAAAATGAAAGAAATGAAAGATATTCACACCTACGAAAATTATTATTTCATCGGTATCGGAGGCATCGGAATGAGCGCGTTGGTTCGTTATTTCAAATTTTCGGGAGCTTCCGTTTCGGGCTATGACCGCACCCCTACCCCTCTGACTCGCCAATTGGAGGAGGAAAGCATTCCGATTATTTTCGACGACGAAATTTCTCTCATCACAAAAGGACAAACGCCTGAAAACACACTGATTATCTTCACGCCTGCCGTTCCTGTGGATTTAAAAATCAAGAATTATTTTATCAATCATAATTTCACGGTGCTGAAACGTTCCCAAGTTTTGGGAGAAATCACTAAAACCACTTATTGTCTGGCAGTTGCAGGAACTCACGGCAAGACGACGACTTCCACGCTTCTCGGATATTTGTGCAAATTCGCAAATTTACCGTCCACCGCTTTTCTGGGCGGAATTTCAGTAAATTACGACACCAATTTCATTTACAGCGGCAATGAAATTTCCATTGTCGAAGCCGACGAGTTCGACCGCTCGTTTCTGCGCTTATCTCCTGATATGGCAGTAATTACCTCTACCGATGCCGACCATTTGGATATTTACGGAGATTTTCGTCATTTTTTGGAATCGTTCAACGAGTTTGCAAATCTCGTTCCGAAAGACGGATTTTTATTGGTAAAAAAAGGATTGAATATTCAAGCGCAGCATTCCACTTATTCCGCCCAAGAAAAAGCAGATTATTATGCTGAAAATGTTCGGGTTGTCAATGACCGGTTTGAATTTGACTTGGTTACGCCCGACGAAGTGATTAAAGATTTTGTGCTTCATCTTCCGGGCGTTCATAATGTGGAGAATGCCGTTGCTGCTCTGGCTTTGGGATTGAAAATGGGGATTTCTCCGGAGGTTCTGCACAAAGGTTTGGCGGAATTTAAAGGCGTGAAAAGACGGTTTACGAGAATTACTTTCCCGAATGGGAAAATCTATATTGATGACTACGCTCACCACCCGACCGAGCTGAATGCTGCGATTGAAGCGGTGCGGGCGCTGTATCCGAACAAAAAACTGCTGACGGTTTTTCAGCCGCATTTATATACGCGGACACGGGATTTTGCCGACAGCTTTGCCCGAAGTCTGGAAAAATCGGACGAGTTGATTTTGCTCGACATCTATCCCGCAAGGGAACTGCCGATAGAAGCTGTTACTTCTCGTTGGCTGGCGGAAAAAATCCGTCTTCCAAAGGTAGAAGTTTCGAGTTTGAACGATGCGCTGAAAACAATTAAAACACATGATTTTGATGTGCTTTTAACTGTCGGGGCAGGGAATATTGATACTTTGTATGAACCCATAATTGATTGGTTAAATGAAGCTTAAGTACAGATTGCTAAAAATATTACTATTGATTGTCTCGCTGGGATTTTTGATGAATTTTGCCATCAGGAGGCATAATGACAAAAAAGTGGACAAAATCAATGTAACCATCGGCAATTCTGACAAAGTGTATTTCGTTACGGAAAAAATTATTAGAAAAACGATTGACGGGTCTTCCAAAAACGGTAAAAAAGCGGAAGAAATCAAGGATTTGGACATCATCAAAACGGAAGAAAATCTTGATAAAAATCCATTCATCACATGGAGCAATGTTTACGTGGATTTGGACGGAAATGTGAACGTCGATGTAGTTCAAAAAGTGCCTGTTGTGAGAGTAAAAACGGCGAAAGAAGAGTTCTATCTTGATGAAAACGGCGGGAAATTTCCGCTCTCTTCGGAGTATTCTTACCCGTGCCTGCTGGCAGGTGGAAATGTGAAGCCCGATGAATACCGCAAATTGGCATATCTGGCTCATAATATAAGCGTTGATAACTTGTTGAAAAATCACATCATAGCCATTGAAAAAGAAAAGAAAAATTCTTATAACTTGTTTCTCAATTTGGAAGGTGTCTATATAGAATTTGGAGACTTGAAAAACTGCCGTCAAAAACTTACCAATCTGAAAGAGTTTTACAAACAATATTTGGACAAAGTAGGTTTTGAACCATACAGTAAAATAAGTGTAAAATATAATAATCAAATAGTTGCAACAAAAAGATAATTATGAATAACAATATTGCAGTCGGTCTTGACATAGGCACAACCAAAATTGTAGCCGTTGTAGGGCAAAAAAATGAACACGGAAAATTGGAAATTCTCGGCATGGGACGCGCCAAGAGTTTAGGTGTTCACAGAGGCGTAGTCAATAATATCACACAAACCATAGACTCAATTAAAAAAGCCGTTGCCGAAGCAGAAAAAGCGGCAAACCATAAAATCATAGACGTAACTGTCGGCATAGCAGGACAGCACATTCGCAGTTTGCAGCACAGCGATTATGTCTCCCGTCCCAATTTTGAAGATGTTATTAACGATTCAGACTTGGAACGCCTCAACGAACAGGTGCACAAACTCGTAATGCTTCCCGGCGAAGAAATCATTCACGTCCTTCCACAAGAATACAAAGTCGATTCCCAGACAGGCATCACCGAGCCGTGCGGCTTTCACGGAAGCCGTCTTGAAGCCAATTTCCACGTAGTGGTCGGACAGGTTTCCCTCATCAAAAACATCGCCCGTTGCGTAAGAGAAGCAGGACTTAATTTGGTAGGAATCACCCTCGAACCCATCGCCTCTTCCAATGCTGTTTTAAGTCAGGAAGAAAAAGAAGCAGGCGTTGCCCTCATCGACATCGGCGGCGGAACAACCGACATCGCCGTTTTCAAAGACAACATCATACGCCACACCGCTGTGATTCCTTTTGCAGGAAACGTTATCACCGACGACATCAAAACGGGCTGTTCCATCATTGAGCGGCAGGCAGAAATCCTCAAAGTCAAATTCGGCTCTGCCTGGCCCTCAGAAAATAAAGAAATCGAAGTCATCAGCATTCCCGGACTGCACGGCAGAGAACCTAAAGAAATTACCATCAAGAAATTGTCGCAGATTATTCATGCACGTATTGAAGAAGTCATCTCTCTCGCCTATCTGGAACTGAAAAACTACGGCTGCGAAGAGCAGAAAAAGAAACTCATTGCAGGAATCGTGATGACCGGCGGAGGCGCAAAACTCAGACATCTGCGCCAACTCACCGAATATACGACAGGCATGGACGTGCGCATCGGCTATTCCAACGAACATTTGGCAGGCGGACAGCCGGAAGAATTTGCCAACCCTGAATATGCAACGGCTATCGGTTTGTTGATGAAAGGTTTGGAAGATTTGGAGGCGAAGAGACCGTCTTTTGTTCCGGAACCGGAAGAACCGGAGGAAGGACCGGAAATTGTTTCTACCGATAAAGGAGAACAACGATTGGGAGAAAAAACGAGAAAATCTTTTTTCGGCTCAGGCAAGATTAAAAAGAAAGAAGAAACAATTACAGAAGAAACAATTACGGAAAAGAAGAAAACAATTTTTGAAATTTTTCAAGATAAATTCATCAAATATATTAACGACACTGAATAAAAAATACACAAAATGGAGGATAATAACAATAAACTATTCTTTGAACTGCCTCAAAAACGTCCTTCTGCCATCAAAGTAATAGGCGTTGGAGGCGGAGGAAACAATGCTGTTGGCTATATGTACGACCAAGGAATCAGCGGCGTAGATTTTATTGTCTGCAATACAGACGCACAAGCGCTGGTAAACAATCCGATACCTGTAAAAATACAGCTCGGCGCAGCTATTACCGAAGGCGATGGCGCAGGCGCAAATCCCGAAATCGGAGAACAGGCGGCTTTGGAAAGCATGGACGACATCAAAGCAGTTTTGGGAAACAATACCAAAATGGTCTTCATCACCGCAGGAATGGGCGGCGGAACAGGAACAGGCGCAGCTCCGATTATCGCAGGAATCGCCAAAGAAATGGGGATTTTGACCGTTGGAATTGTTACCATTCCTTTCACCTTTGAAGGCAGAAACCGTATGGAACAAGCCGAAAAAGGCTTGGAAAAAATACGCAAAAACGTAGATTCCCTCATCGTCATCAAAAATGACAAACTGCGCGAACTTTATGGAAACTTGGGCTACAAATCGGGATTCTCCAAATCCAACGAAGTACTTAGTACCGCAGCCAAAGGAATTGCCGAAGTAATCACGAAAAACTATTCTATCAATATTGACCTTCGCGATGCCAAAACTGTCCTGTTCAACAGCGGAACTGCGATAATGGGTTCTGCGGAAGCCTCCGGTTCTACCAAAGCTCAAGATGCAATCATGACGGCGCTTGACTCTCCGCTTTTGAACGATAACAAAATTACGGGTGCGAAAAACGTCCTCCTGCTCATCGTTTCAGGCGAAGACGAAATCACTGTCGATGAAATTGGAATCATCAACGACCACATACAATCCGAAGCGGGCAACGGCACAAATATCATCATGGGTATCGGCGAAGATTTGTCTCTCGGAGATAAAATTAGCGTAACTGTCATTGCGACCGGCTTTCCGATAGACGACGAGCGCAACAGCGGACGACCTCAGGAAACCATTTACCACACATTGGGCGAAGACCTCCCGACGGATTCTTTCCTCAACGTCAAAGGAACGGCTTCTTCTGCGGAAATAAAAATTGAGAATGATGAACCGCAATTAATTAAAAAAGAAGATGTTGCGACAGACAAGAGCGGCAGGCAAATCATCACTTTGGAAGACGAAGAAGAAATCACGGATTTTGGAATTTCGAGCAAGAAAAAAACCAAAGACGAAACGCTGTCCATCTTTGAAGAAGAAGACATCAAAATTGTGAGAAAAGAAACGTCTGTTTTAGAAGAGAAAAACTTTTTTGAACCTGAGCGTTTTGAACTTCCAAAAGACGAGAAAAAAGACGAGTGGGAAACCGCAGAGTTTTCTCCGCAAACGATAATTTTTTCTCTGGATGAAGCCGAAAATTTCCCTCAACAGATTGTTGAAACAGAGCCTCAGCAGCAGGAAATTCAACTTCAAGTGAAAAACGAAACATCATCGGAAGGAATTGGACATAACGGATTTTCAAGCGAAGAAAAGAACGAAGAAAAGAACAATACGCTGACGGAAATGATGGAACGGAAAATTCAGGAAAGACGCAGCCGACTGAAACAGTTGAACAGCAAATACCAAAGTCTCGGCAAGCAAAACATCGACGAAGTGGAAAAAGTTCCCGCCTACCAGCGGCAAGGTGTCAATTTGGACGAGAATTTCAACCATGAAAAGAGTACGAATACTTTTTTCAATCAGAAAACCAACGAAGTTCAAGTTCGCCCTAACAATTTTTTCCATGACAATGTGGATTGACACTCATGTATAATTTGCCGATGTGTTGATGAAATTATTGAGGCATCGGCAATTCAAAAAAGTATTTAATTGGAAATCATGAATTTAGAAATCAAAATAATGGCGGCGATGAAAACTGCCATGAAAGAAAAAAACAAAATTGAACTGGAATCTCTGCGGGCAATCAAATCGCAACTGCTGTTGCTGAAAACCGACGGCAAAACCGACGGAGTATCGGAAGAACAGGAAATTGCACTGCTGCAAAGATTAGTAAAACAACGAAAAGAATCTGCGGAGCAGTTCAAGGCAAACAACCGCAACGATTTAGCAGATAATGAATTGGCTCAAGCGGAAGTCATTCAGCAGTTTCTGCCCGCACAACTCTCGCCCGAAGAACTGGAAGCAAAACTCAAAGAAATCATCGCACAAACAGGAGCAAAAGACATCAAAGATTTGGGAAAAGTCATGGGAACAGCTTCCGCACAACTCAAAGGACAGGCAGAAGGAAAACTCATTTCAGAAACAGTCAGGAAATTGCTCACTTGATTATCTGTCTCATCCTGAAAAAAAGTACAGTGATTCATTCAAGCGAAAGGTAGTAAGGGAATACGAGAAAGGATATCTAAACAAAGCCCGAATACAAGCACAAACTGATTGATTATCAATAAGAATTGACATTCTTTTGACAAAAGAATATCAGATTTTCCATGACCTATTCGCCCGTATTGATAAAAATATACCACAGTATAACCGTATATGGCACACCCAACAAGAACATTAACAAACAAAAAAAACCTTCCGGATGTTTAATCCGGAAGGTTTAAAAAACCGGCGGCGACCTACTCTCCCGCATTGTGGTGCAGTACCATCGGCGCTAGGCGGGCTTAACTTCTGTGTTCGGAATGGGAACAGGTGAGCCCCGCAGCTATAACCGCCCTGAAATCTCTGCCTTTTTTTTCTTGCTGTTTTGCTCTTTGAGCAAATCAAACCGATGAAAAGGCTTCCTTTTCTGAAAAATATCTTATTGGAATTTTATATAGATTAAAACCGAAGAGCTTTAATTAGTTAGGAGTCAGGAATTAGTAATTAAGATTCAACTCCTAATTCCTGACTCCTAATTCCTAACTTTCTTTTTGGACGAAATCTACGGGTAATTAGTACTGCTCGGCTTTGGCATCACTGCCTTTACACCTGCAGCCTATCTACGTGGTCATCTCCCACGACCCTTAAAAGAAGTATCATCTCACGGAGGGTTTCGCACTTATATGCTTTCAGCGCTTATCCCTGCCAAACTTAGCTACTCAGCGATGCGCCTGGCGGCACAACTGATACACCAGAGGTTTGTTCGAATCGGTCCTCTCGTACTAGATTCAAACCCGTTCAAACTTCTAACGCCCGCAATAGATAGAGACCGAACTGTCTCACGACGTTCTGAACCCAGCTCGCGTGCCGCTTTAATGGGCGAACAGCCCAACCCTTGGGACCTTCTCCAGCCCCAGGATGCGACGAGCCGACATCGAGGTGCCGAACCTCCCCGTCGATGTGAGCTCTTGGGGGAGACTAGCCTGTTATCCCCGGAGTACCTTTTATCCTATGAGCGATGGCCCTTCCATACGGAACCACCGGATCACTATGTCCTGCTTTCGCACCTGCTCGACTTGTGGGTCTCGCAGTCAAGCACCCTTTTGCCATTACACTCTGCGCACGGTTACCAAGCGTGCTGAGGGTACCTTTGAAAGCCTCCGTTACTCTTTTGGAGGCGACCACCCCAGTCAAACTACCCGCCACGCAATGTCCCCGCTTCCTGCGGGTTAGGCTCCAGATAAATAAAGGGTGGTATTTCAACGTTAACTCCACGACTCCTGGCGAAGCCGCTTCTTAGTTTCCCACCTATCCTACACATCATTTACCCGAAGTCAATACGAAGCTATAGTGAAGGTTCACAGGGTCTTTTCGTCCCATTGCGGGTAATCGGCATCTTCACCGATACTACAATTTCACCGAGATCATGGTTGAGACAGTGAGAAGATCGTTACACCATTCGTGCAGGTCGGAACTTACCCGACAAGGAATTTCGCTACCTTAGGACCGTTATAGTTACGGCCGCCGTTTAC
>JAITOO010000083.1 GCA_031289875.1 Flavobacteriaceae bacterium | reverse complement strand
AGTCATAATCATAGTAAAGTTCGTCTTGCAATCGTTCATTTGCACTGTTTTCCTTTGCACTGTTTTCCTTTATAGGGAAAGCAGATTTACAACTGCTTAAAAACAAGCAGAATATCAAGAAAACCCCGATTTTTAGTTTAGTCATCATAATACCTTAAAATTGTTCCTTTCAAAATTAGGAAAGATTTAGCAGTAATTGATAATAAATTTCGAAAAACATTTCAACATATGATTTAAATCACTCCAAATTCTTTTCCGATTTTAGCAAAAACATGGGCGGCTTCGTCCAATTGTTCTTGAGTGTGAAGAGCAGAAATTTGTATGCGGATTCTCGCTTTTCCCGCAGGGACAACAGGACAGGAAAATCCGAGAGCATAAATGCCGTCGTTTCGCAGTTTGTCCGCAAAATCCTGTGCCAGTTGAGCATCGTAAAGCATCACCGACATAATGGCAGTATCTTCTCCCACAAGATCAAATCCTGCGGATTTCATCTTTTTTCGGAAATAATCAGCATTTTTTAAGACTTTTTTACCATAATTTGGAGTTTCAGTGAACGTATCAAAAATTTTGGAAGTGGCTTCCGCTCTTTTCAAAGTGGAAGAATTGACAGACAAATAGGAACGAGGATTTTTGCGCAATACATTGATAATCTCTTTCTTACCGGACACAAAACCACCTTTTGACTCTCCAAATGAAACGGCAACAATATCAATTTTATCCAAGACATGGCAGCATTCAGGCGTTCCGCGACCCGTTTCGCCCATAAAACCCAGTGCGTGAGAATCATCAACCACAACCCAAGCCTTATATTTCTCCGCCAAATTACAGATTTCTGACAAATTGGCAACAGAACCGTCTAAAGAAAAAACACCGTCGGTTACGATAATTTTAAATCTATAATCTTGTGAACAAGCATATTGCAATTGGTATTCTAAATCTTTGATATTGTTGTTTCTGTATTGATAATGCACCGCTTTGTTAAGTCTTATTCCCTCTGTTACAGAATTATAACTCAATTCATCGCAAATGACAGCATCTTTTTCGGTAAGCAGAGATTCAAATATGCCTCCATTACTGTCGAAAGAATTGGAATACAGCAAAGTATCTTCCATTCGGAGAAAACCGGAGATTTTTTCTTCCAGTTTTTGATAAATCTTTCCAACCTGCAAGGATAATGTGCTGTTTTCCGTATCCCAAACAGGGTTTACCCTTTCCGAATGGCTCGAAAATTCAAAATAGTCAGGATTAAAAAAATTGATTAAACTTTTGTTATTTAGTTTAATTTCAATGCTTTGTGTGGAAGTCTTGCTTTTTTCCGTTTGATGTAGCTTTGCGGTTTCCAATTTTCTCGTCTTTTTAGTATTCCTATTTTACTGTTCATTTACTGCAAAAAGCATACCTGCTTCTTGTAAAATTATAAATGCAGATTAAGATTTTGAGAAATTTGAAAACTGATGGATTTTCTTGATAAAAATATTTTTTTGCATTTTTATTAATACTTTTGCAAAAAAGCAATCCAAAAATGGCTACATACAAAGATTCAGGAGTGGACAAAGAGGAAGGATATCAAACCGTATCCAAAATTAAAAAAGCCGTTTCGGAAACGCATAACGCAAACGTTCTAAATGGAATAGGAAGTTTCGGGGCGTTTTATGAACTTTCAGGCTATGAAAATCCTGTTTTGGTTTCAGGCACAGACGGCGTGGGAACAAAACTTAGAATTGCATTAGATTCAAATATTTACGATACAATAGGCATTGACTGCTTTGCCATGTGCGCCAACGATATTCTCTGTCACGGGGCAAAACCGCTTTTCTTTTTGGACTATCTCGCCTGCGGAAAATTGGACTCTGACGTAGCGGCGCAAATCGTTCTTGGAATTGCCAAAGCTTGTAAAGAAACGGGAACAGCGCTCATCGGTGGGGAAACTGCCGAAATGCCCGGAATGTACCAAATCGGAGACTACGATGTGGCGGGCTTCTGTGTGGGCGTGGTGGAACGAAATGAAATCATCGACGGCTCTCAAATCAAAGAAAATCAAGCAATTATTGGATTACCATCAAGCGGATTTCATTCCAATGGATTTTCATTAGTCAGAAAAATTTTCACCAATTTCAATGAAATTTTTGAAGAAAAGCCGCTTTACGAAACGCTTTTAATACCTACCCGACTTTACCAAAACGATATTTTCAAAATTCGTGAAAAATATAAAGTTTACGGAATTGCTCACATCACGGGCGGCGGGTTGATAGAAAACGTCCCAAGAATAATTCCCGACGGGCTTTGCGCTGAAATTAACACGAAAAAAATCGACGTTCCGACAATCATAAGCGAACTTCAAAAACGCGGAAACATCACCGAAAAAGAAATGTTCGGCACGTTTAATATGGGCGTAGGAATGGTGATAATCGTTGATAAAGAGAATGTTGCGGGGATTTTAAACTTAATTGAAAGAAGCATGTTGCTGGGCGAAATCAAAAAAGACAAAGAGAAAATCAGGTTGATTTTTTAGAAAAAACGATTTACAAATTATTTCTTCTTTTTCTTAGCATAAAAGTACAGGGAATGGCTTTCTATTTCGATATTGAAAATGTCTTCCAAAGAGTCTTTAATAACCTGCAAGCGCGGGTCGCAAAATTCAATAACCTCGCTTGTGTCCATCATCAAAATATGGTCGTGCTGTTTGGCAAAATACGATTTTTCGTACAGCGATTGCTGTCCCTCGCCAAACTGGTGCTTACGGACTAACTTCGCTTCCATAAGAATTTCGATGGTGTTGTAAATGGTTGCACGGCTCACGCGGTAATTTTTTTCTTTCATTCTAACGTAGAGCCAATCAATGTTGAAATGCAGGTCAGTGGAATAAATTTCCTCCACAATAGCAAATCTTTCAGGTGTTTTGCGGTGTCCGTGATCCTCCAAATATTTTTTAAAAACATCTTTTACGATTTCGATGTTTTTTAGCATAGTTTCCGGTAAGGCGGGTTTGGTTGGAGTCATATCTTTAATTTCTACACGGGTTTATATGCAAAGGTATGAAATTAATGTACAAAATGTAAGAAAATAAAAATAATCATTTACTTAATATAGGTTAATTTTTTTTCTTGTTAAATTGGATATTATGCTTACCTTTACAAGAAGAAATTTTTAGATTAAAAATGAATGTAACTCAAACAATTTTAGGTAATTATTCTAAAAGATTTTATGCGCCTGCCTTACATTTTGAAGAAAATAATCAGTGGAAAACCCATTCTTGGGGTAAATTTCACGATTTAGTTGCGCAAACCACTGCCGCTTTGAGAAACTTAGGCGTAAAACCCGACGAAAACGTAGGGATTTTTGCAGATAATATGCCCCAATGGATTATTTTCGATCTCGCCGTAATGAGCGTTGGAGCGGTAACTGTGCCGATTTACGCAACCAATTCTACGGAACAGGCAAAATACATCATTGACGATGCCCAAATTCGGGTTATTTTGGCGGGAAGTCAAAAACAATACGATGTCTTGATTGAGTTATACGCTCAGGGCGGCTCATTGGAACATCTCATCGCTGCAAAAAAAACAGTAGAACTGAAAACTCATTTCTCCTATTATTTTGACGATTTGATTGAAAATCAAGCCGCTGATTTACAAATATTTCCGAGAAAAGACGAAGAGATTGCCTCCATCATTTACACTTCAGGAACGACGGGCGAGCCGAAAGGTGCGATGATTTCTCATGGAAATTTCATTAACGTTTTCAAATCTCACATCGAATTTTTCAATTTTTCCGAAAATCAAAAAGAAAATTCGCTGACTTTTCTCCCCCTGACCCACGTTTTTGAACGATGTTGGTCGATGTTCGTGTTATATTGCGGTTGGGAAGTAAGCATTTCTGAAAATCCGAAAATGATCGCCGAAACACTGAAAGTAGTGCAGCCCACTATGATGTGTTCTGTTCCGAGATTTTTTCAAAAGATTTATATCGCTGTAAATGAGAAGATTGAAAACAGTCCTTGGTATGCGCAGAAAATTTTTCGATGGTCAATTTCCATAGGCTCAAAAGCGTCTGAATTTAGAAGAAAAGGACTAAAAATGCCGTTTTTCTTGTCAATTAAACACAAGATTGCTGAAAAATTAGCGTTTAACAAAGTCAAAGCGCAAATGGGTGGGAAACTTTGGTTTATGCCTGTAGGCGGAGCTTCAATTACACCTGATATCACGCATTTTTTTGATGCTATCGGAATACACCTCACTGTCGGCTACGGCTTGACAGAAACGACAGCGACCGTAACTGCCTTTCCATTTGTGAATTATAAATACGGAACGGGAGGCAGACCGATGACAGGCGTGCAGTTGAAAATCGGCGACGACGACGAAATTTTGGTTAAAGGAAGCGGGATTTTTATGGGATACTACAAAAAAGAGGAAGAAACGCATAAGGCTTTCACGGAAGACGGCTGGTTCAAAACGGGAGACGCCGGTGCGCTGGACAGCGAGGGCAACCTGATTATCGTTGATAGAATTAAGGATTTGATGAAAACCTCTAACGGAAAATATATTACCCCGCAAATGATTGAAAATCTGCTAACTAACGATAATTATATTCAGCAGGCAGTGGTTATCGGAGACGATAAACCCTATGTTACGGCGCTGTTAGTTCCTAATTTTGAGGCGTTAAAAAACTATGCAGAAGAAAAGTTCAATCTGAAATTTAAATCTTTTGACGAATTAATTAATTTTCAGAAGATTAAAGATTTTTACATGGAAAGAGTCAATAGTACGCAGGCGCATCTCGCAAGTTTTGAGCAGATTAAAAAATTCCGCCTGCTTCCTGCCGATTTTAATATGGATTTGGGTGAAATCACGCCGACATTAAAAGTCCGCCGAAAAATTGTTTTTGACAAATTCAAACTGTTGATTGAGGAGATGTATCAATAACAATGTTTTGGTATTGCTAA
>JAITOO010000046.1 GCA_031289875.1 Flavobacteriaceae bacterium | reverse complement strand
TTAACGAACAACAAATCAAACAGATACAATTCAAAATCAATAATAGACCCAGACAAAATTTAAATTTTTATTCGCCTAAAGAAATTTTCTTCTTAAATTTACACTCCTAAAGTTGCATTCAGTTGTTGAATCTGCACATTTACAAAAATACAACTTCTTTACCTAAATTGTCTTTCTTTTAAAACAGCATACTTTTTATACCGCCACCGATTTTTATTAGTAATTTTGCAAAAATTCATCAAATTTAATCAATGACCAAAAGCGGAAAAATAGAACTCATGTCCCCTGCGGGAGATTTTGCCTCGCTGCAAACCGCCCTTGACAACGGCGCAGATTCGATTTATTTCGGCATAGAACAACTCAATATGCGCGCTCGTTCGAGCATTAATTTCACTTTGAACGACTTGGATGAAATTGACAAAAGATGTTCTGAAAAAGGCGTACGAACATATTTGACTTTAAACACCATCATCTACGACCACGATTTGTCCATCATAAAAACCGTCCTCGACCGCGCCAAAAAAGCAAATATCACAGCAGTTATCGCTATGGACCAAGCAGTTATCGCTTATGCACGGCAAATCGGAATGGGAGTTCACATTTCCACGCAAATAAACATCACGAACATAGAAACAGTAAAATTTTATGCTTTGTTTGCTGAAACTATGGTTTTAAGCCGCGAATTGAGTCTGAGCCAAGTAAAAAAAATCACGCAGCAGATTGAAAAGGAGAAGATTAAATCGCCGAGCGGAAATCTCGTCGAAATTGAAATTTTCGGTCATGGAGCGCTCTGCATGGCAGTTTCAGGAAAATGCTATTTGAGCCTTCATTCGCACAATTCATCTGCAAATCGAGGAGCTTGCAAGCAGAATTGCCGTAAAAAATATACGGTTATCGATCAGGAATCAGGTTTTGAGATTGAGCTTGACAACGAATATATGATGTCTCCGAAAGACCTTTGTACGATTGATTTTCTCGACCAAATCGTGAATGCCGGCGTCAAAGTGTTGAAAATTGAAGGTCGCGGGCGGGCACCCGAATACGTGGCAGCCGTTACGAAATGTTACCGCGAAGCGATTGATGCTATTTATGATGGAAATTTTTCCCGTGAAAAAGTGAAAAATTGGCTGGAACAGCTGAAAACCGTTTACAACAGAGGCTTTTGGAGTGGTTATTATTTAGGACAAAAATTAGGCGAATGGTCAGAAAATCCCGGCTCGAATGCTACGCAGAAAAAAATTTACATCGGAAAAGGACGGCATTTTTACCCGAAAATGCAAATCGGGGAGTTTGAAATTGAGGCTTACGATTTGAAGGTCGGCGATAAAATTTTGGTGCAGGGACAGACGACAGGCTCTCAAGAATCAGAGGTTAAATCAATGATGGTCAATGATTTGACTGCGCAAGAAGCAAAAAAAGGCGACGTTTTGACAATTCCGTTGAGCTTTAAAATCCGCCCGTCAGACAAGTTGTATAAGGTGGTGAAAAATGAAATTTAGAACTATATGAAAATATATAAATTACTGAAAATAAATCAATTAATTAAAAATCTTTCGCAAGCGGAATTGTATTTTATAAAATTCGACAAATTAAAAAGACAAGTAATTATATGACAATCATTACGTTACAGCGGGAAAAATGTATCGGCTGCAATTACTGCGCAGAGTTTGACCCCGAACATTTCCGCATGTCGAAAAAAGACGGCAAATCCGTTTTGCTTAAATCTATGGAAAAGAAGGGTTTCCATACTGCGAAAATCCCTGACGACAGCATTTTTGAGCAGGCAGACAAAGCGGCAAAAGCCTGTCCCGTAAAAATTATTACCGTGAAAAAAATATGACCAAATCAGAAACTCGAAAATATTTTCAAGAACAACGTTCCCAGCTTTCAGAGAAAGAAATACAGGCTTTTTCCTCTCAAATTTTTCATCGTTGGGAACAGTCGGAACTGAGTTGTTTCGATTCTTATCACATTTTTTTGTCTATCAAACGGAAAAAGGAAATAGATACTTCGTTGTTTATCAATTATTTGTGTGAAAACAACAAGAAAGTTTTTACTTCTAAAACTGTTGGAAACGAGTTGATTCACTTTGAATTGACCTCAAAAACGCAATTAATCGAAAATCCTTGGGGAATCCTTGAACCTGCTGATCAAGAAGAAGTTAATTTAATAAATGTTGATATAGTGTTTGTTCCGCTTTTGGCTTACGATTTGCGAGGAAACCGCACCGGATACGGAAAAGGTTATTACGACCGTTTTTTGGCGAAGATTCCAACGACGAAGAAAGTTGGGCTGTCGTTTTTTGAACCGATTTCTGCTATTGACGACGTTTCCCCTGATGATATTCCTTTGGACTGTGTTGTTACCCCTAACTATCTTATTGATTTTTTATAAGTTACAGAGTCGAAATTTCCAATGTAGGTGAAATAAAACTTAAATTCAGCTTTGAATTTTTCAGGATTTTTCTTTAAAATATAATTTGCTTGACGTTCTTTTTCTATGAATTTTTTCTTGTTCTTATCGTAATAATATGCGTTAAACCTCACAGTTCCAATAGAATCCGATTGAATTAAAGAATCCGAATTATTACTTTTTATCAATTCCAACTTGACATATTTTACCTGCAAAGAGTCCATCGTATTGACTATCTTTTGGGCATAGAGCGTATCGTTTTTGGAAAAATATCCTTTCAATTGCGTAAATATCAGAGTATCAATATCTTTATTGGCTTTGTTTTCATACGCCAAAACCGACAAATCATAGACTTCCTGCAATTTTTGAATGGTAATATAGGAAATCGCCTGCAAAGAATCCATTTTGCCGGATGGATAATAATTTTTGTTATTATAGCCTTTTATAATTTCAAGATTTTTTTCACCCGAATAGTATTTATCTCTATTACAAGAAGTTAATATCATTAATAATAGAAATAAGAACCGAAAAATATAATTAGCTTTCATCTTTTTGAATTTTAAATTTTATGAAATTGATTTTATTGTATTTATCTGTAGTACTGCTGATTAGTACATAATTTTTCAGAGAGGTAGTCGGAGTCGTCATAAAGTCAATGTACTTTTTCTTGTCCAAAACTTCCACGCCAAATATGTCATTATCATACACTTGGTAGATAAGCGCATTATCTGCGATGAGTTTGTCCAGCTCTGCACGCCGCTGTTTGATGAGTTCCGCCTTACGCAGTTCGTCCTGAGTGTTCAGCGTGGAATAGTATTTTAGCATAATAGCATAATCATCCGGTCGTAATTTGAAATTTATTTTATTTTTTTTCGAATTATCACGAATTTCTTTTAATCCAACAACAAAAGTATCCTTTTTATATATCGGAGAAGTAACAACCATTGTTAGAATGTCCGCCGTTGATCGGTAGGAAAAACAGCCTTCTTTGATGGAGTAAAATTCAGGTGAAAATCCTTTTTTTATGATAGTTATGTCCAAATTTGCCTGAATAAGCGACCCTCTGTCGGCATCGTAAAAGCAAAAATCGCAAGTGTTTTTATTTTCATAATAATATGTCCCCAAGAAAATTCCAATCAAGGCGAGAACACCGCCTATCGACCAGTAAACCAGCCTGCTGACTGCAATATGCCTTATTTTTTTTTCTTTTGGAACAGAAGTTTCAAAAGCAGGTTTAGCAAGTTTACTTTCCGGCACCATTATTTTACTTTCCCGGTTATTTTCCTGACTTTCAGAAACAAAAGAATTTATTACAACCGGAATTTCTGTATTTTCCTGTCCATTTGCTTCTTCCTGAATGGGAACAATTTCTTCGTTCTTTTCTTTTTTTTGAGAAGATTTTTTCTCCACAAACTCTGCCCAACTGCGGAATCCACTGTATTGAGCCAGCATATTTAGCATATCCACACGCGGAAGTTTCTCAAACGGAGACTTGAAATAGGTGTAAAACCATTTTTCACTAACGTTTCCCCTAACTTTTTGCCTCAAATGTTCTTGAAAATAAATAATATCAAGACCCTTCCACTGAGACATATCAGGGGTTGTCATCGGAAAATCTTGTAAAAAGGTTTCCGTTATCGCTTTTTTAAGCTCGTTAAATAGTACTTTTTCGTCACTCACGATTTGTAAAACAAACTCATATTACTGATTTTCAGTACCGCTTTTTTGTAAAATAATTTACAAACATTTACAAGCGTTAGAAAACCACAGCAAAGATAACTCATTTTATCTTTGCAGCATAACAAAAATAATTAATTTAACAATCTAAAAAGAAAAAAGATTATGAAGAAAACCATTTTAAACATCGCCGCTATTGTAGCAATCGTAGGAACTTCATTTGTAGCTTGTGACAAAAAAGCAGGAACTGACGCTGCTCCAGCTACTACTGACAGCACTGCTGTTGCAACGGACTCAGCTGCTGCTGTTGCTCCAGACTCAACTGCTGCTGCTGCTCCTGCAACAGAAGCAACTCCTGCTCCTGCAGCAGACAAAGCTCCTGCTGCTGAACCGGCTGCAAAATAATTGCTCAATAACAGCAAAGTTACAAAAAAAGGCTACAAGAAGTAGTCTTTTTTTTTATGCTTTTTGATTCCGTTTTATCATTTTAAATCGTATTTACATTAAAATTCATATCTTTGTCAGCATATTTTAAGGTATGGTAAAAAAAATATCCATTTTGCCTTTTGTCGTGCTGATAAAAATCTATCAGTCAGCGGTTTCCCCTTTGTTGGGAAATAACTGCCGATATACGCCGACTTGTTCTCAATATACGCTCGAAGCGTTGAAAACATATGGTTTATTTGCAGGCACATGGCTGGGAATCAAAAGGATAGCGAAATGTCATCCTTGGGGCGGAAAAGGATACGACCCCGTACCTCCTAAAAAATCAGAATTATGAATGAATTGTTGTATATTTCTTGGAATCCCGACATTGGAGTCCACATTCCTGTCATCAATTTCACGCTGCGGTTTTACAGTTTGATGTATGTAATTGCATTTGCCTTAGGATATTACCTCATGGACAGAATCTTTGCCAAAGACAAGGAAGACCGAAAATTGTTAGATCCTTTGCTTATGTATATGTTTTTAGCTGTGATTATCGGAGCGCGCTTGGGACATGTGTTTTTCTACCAGCGAGAACTGCTGACCGAAGACCCCTTGGCAGTTTTTTTGCCGATTGAAACCAATCCTGAGTTTAAATTTACAGGATTTCAAGGACTTGCAAGCCATGGCGCAGCGATAGGAATTGTGCTGGCTTTGTATCTGTTCAATAAAAAATATTTGAAAAGGAACGTTTTATGGATTTTAGACCGAATCGTTATCCCTGTTGCCATTGGCGGAATGTTCATACGAATCGGAAATTTCCTCAATTCGGAAATCGTCGGCAAACCTTCTGATTTGCCTTGGGCAGTGAAATTTTACCAGCAAAGCGACGGCTACGGCAGTATCGTTCCGCGCCACCCTGCGCAGCTATATGAGGCTTTCGGCTATTTTCTGCTGTTTTTGAGCCTGTTGTACCTCTTTTTCAAGACAGAAAAGAAAAAATAT
>JAITOO010000035.1 GCA_031289875.1 Flavobacteriaceae bacterium | reverse complement strand
GCGACATTATCGCACGTCAAATTTTCAGCCTTGCCCAAACAACCGCCAGCGTTGAAATTCGCCCATTATTTCGTTTCAATCCACGTTTGGACTATCGCCGATTTATGATTCCTGCCCTAATGGCTATGATGTTGGCAATGATTTGTGGATTTTTGCCTGCCCTGAATATAGTGGGCGAGAAAGAAAACGGCACCATCGAACAAATGAATGTTACACCGGTTGGAAAATTCACCTTTATTCTTTCCAAACTCATTCCCTATTGGACAGCGGGTTTTGTGGTAGCGACACTTTGTATGCTCACGGCATTTCTGTTTTATGGAATGTTGCCCGCAGGCAATGTGCTGCTTATTTATCTTTTTGCTGTAATTTTCGTATTGTGTTTTTCGGGTTTCGGGTTAGTGGTTTCTAATTATGCCAAAAACATTCAGCAGGCAATTTTTATCATGTTCTTTTTCGTCATCACGTTCATATTTTTGAGCGGACTTTTCACGCCTTACCAAAACATGCCGCAATGGACACAGATATTAGGAAATATCAGTCCACTGAAATATTTTATTCAGGTATTGCGAATGGTGTATCTCAAAGGCGCCGTTTTTGTTGACCTGCAACACCTTTTTTACCCCTTGTGCGCATTAGCGGCATTTTTCAATGGTTGGGCAGTACTGAGTTATCGGAAGAAAAGTGCGTAATCACATACTACAGAATAAAATGGATGTAAAAATGTACAAGCACGTTGCACACATTCTTGTCGCTGTCTTCAAACGAAAATTGGCATTTTGCTGTGCATCTGTCATGGAATCAATTAATTCCCAATTCAATGGTATCGGAATATAAAAAGTCTTTTACGACTATTTTTGTGGCAAAGGAAGCTGTTTCAAAGAAAGTAAATTTACTTTCTTTGAAATTGAATTAATTACTCCTCCTCGTCAGCGTATTTTTCGAGTTCCGAATCGCAAAAGTCAAACGCCTGCTGTATCAAGTCGTTGACTTCATTGGTGATTTCTTCTTCGCTTCCCTCTAATCCGTCCAGCCATTCGACGTCTTCTTGTTCCACATTCAAAATAAAATGCGGATATTCTGTGTGAATCACGTACAAATCGTCCGGAAAATCTGAATTGTCTCCTAATAAGAATTTAGGTAAATCCATAGTATCAAAAATTTAAATTACTTAGGCAAAGGTAACTTTTAAATCTCATTTTTCAAAGAATTTTCATCGTCAAGTAAAGATTTCAGTTTCAGCAGTTCAGCTTTCACCATTTCCAGCCGCGAAAGGATTTCCACTTTCTTGGAAATTTCAGGCTGAGCGCTCAAAACGTTTCTTGCACCGTCCAGCGTATAGCCTTTTTCTTTGACGAGATGATAGATAATTTTCAAATTTTTAATATCTTTCGGAGTGAAAAAACGATCGCCTTTTCGGTTTTTTTTCGGAGAAATTATACCAAATTCTTTTTCCCAAAATCGTAGGAGAGAAGCATTTACGCCGAAAGCCTGCGATACTTCTCCAATCGAATAATACAATTTTTCAGGAAGCTGAATATTCATCTCTCAAAAGTATAAAAAATTTATTTAATGAAAAAAAAATTTGCACAGCTAATTTTAATTTATATCTTTGCACTGTTTGGTTGAAATTGCAATAAAACAATTTCTTAAAAGGGAATCAGGTGTAAATCCTGAACAGACCCGCTGCTGTAAACTCTCTCATGTTTTGAGATGTATGCCACTGAAAATCAACTTTTTCGGGAAGGTTCTCAAAAATCGGAGTAAGTCAGAATACCTGCCAAATGCCGGTTAAAATAGCTTTCGTGGAATAAGGCTGAAAAACATTTATAAGTATCTGACTTTCCTTGTTTTACATTCGTTTTATTTCAGAAAGCCGTAAAAAAGTTGATGATATGACGAGGAACAAATCCATCACAATTGGAATTTTAATATGCTGGTTTTTACCGGTTTGCGTATTTTCCCAACAGACACGAGACAGTGTTCGAATAATTAAGGAAATTTTAGCAATCGGCAAAAGAACTGACGATGGCATTATTTCCTACCAAAAACTTTCAGGTGCGCAGTTGGAAAACATTAACAGTGTGTCTGTTGCGGAAGCTTTGCGGTATTTTTCGGGAGTTCAGCTCAAAGATTACGGCGGCATCGGCGGCATGAAAACCGTGAACATTCGCGGTATGGGAAGCGAACATGTCGGAGTGTTCTATGACGGAATCCAACTTGGAAACGCTCAAAACGGCATTGTTGATTTGGGAAAATTCTCGCTTGACAATATAGAAGCTATTTCTCTCTACAATGGTCAGAAAAGTCAGATTTTCCAACCTGCAAAGGATTTCAGCTCGGCGGGAAGCATTTATTTGGTAACTCGAAAACCGAACTTTACAGGAAATAAAAAAACAAATTTGAATATTAATTACCGTTCGGGGTCGTTTTCAGTAGTCAATCCGTCGGTTTTGTGGGAGCAAAAACTGTCCGAAAAAGTCAGCTCTTCCGTCAATCTGGAATATTTGAACGCTGATGGAAAATACAAATTTCGTCAAAAGAAAGGAAATTGGGATACGGTTGCTGTCCGTCAAAACGGTAATATCAACGCATTTCGTGCAGAAAGCGGACTTTTTGGAAAATTCAAAAATGGAAAATGGACTTTGAAAGAATATTATTACGATTCTCATCGGGAAATTCCCGGTGCGGTGATAACAAATTCTTACGCAAGATATCGGCATGAACAGCAATGGGACAGGAATTTTTTTCTGCAAGGTTCGATAGAAAAGCAATTCACGTCGAAATACAAACTTCTTGTAAATGCGAAATTTGCGAGCGATTATATGCGCTATTACAACCTCGACACGATTTCCAAATACATTAATAATATTTACAAACAGAAAGAATTTTACGTTTCTACGGCGCAGGAATATTCTTTGACAAAAAATTGGAATGTTGCGTTATCTATTGATTATCAATTAAATAAATTGGACGCTAATTTGCCGCTGTTTGCTCAGCCTGTCCGAAATACGGAATTAGCCGCCTTGGCTTCTTCGCTCAATTTCAACAGGTTAAAGTTGCAGGCAAGTTTTCTGGGAACTTTTGTTCAGGAAAATATCAAAAATAAAACTTGGGCAAGTCAAGCAGGCGATAAACAGAAATTTACGCCCGCATTTTTCTTTTCTTACCAGCCGTTTGCAGGAGAAAAAATTCTTTCGCCCTTGCAAATTCATGGATTTTACAAACAGATTTTCCGAATGCCTACTTTCAACGATTTGTATTACACCAGTATAGGAAATTCACATTTGCAGCCTGAATATACTACTCAATATGACATCGGGTTGGACTACCTCAAAAATTTTGATTCGGGAAAACTCAAAAATCTAACTATCGCTATTGACGGCTATTACAACAAAGTTACCAATAAAATTATCGCCTTTCCTAAAAGTCCTGCGCAGTGGGCAATGATCAATTTCGGCAAAGTCCGGATTCTGGGAATCGACGTAACAGCAGGAACTTCTTGGCTGATTAACAGCGATTTACTCTTTCATTCCCAATTGACTTACACTTATGAAAACACGGTGAATCTGACTTCAGGATTGCATTACAAAAATCAAATTCCGTATATGCCGCAGCATAGCGGCACTTTTTTGCTGGGCGTTATGTACAAAAATTGGAATTGGAATTATAATTTCATCTATGCGGGCGAACGCTATAAAACAGCGGAAAATTCTCACTCAGAACGTATTTTAGCTTGGGACATGCACGATTTTTCATTGAATCGGGAATTTCAAGTAACCAAAATCAAATTTAAACTCGGAATGGAAATTAATAATCTTTTTGATAAGCAATACGATATTATTGACCGCTACCCGATGCCGGGAAGAAATTACAGGATTACGTTAAAAATTAATTTGTAAATTTATACATCATGACATTACGACACTTATTTTACGCAGGATTCATGTTATTAGGATTAATAGCCTGCAACAACGACAACGATTGGAAGGATGACCCGTCGATCATTCCGCCTGAGCCGGGCATGGAGCAGGGACTTTATATCCTGAACGAGGGCGGCTGGGGAAGCAACAATTCAACGCTTACTTACTACGACTACGACAGCGGTAAATTCATCAATAATTATTTTGTTTTGGCAAATCCCGGCATAGAAGGTCTGGGCGATACAGGAAACGATATAAAGATTTATGGTTCAAAACTTTATGCAGCTATCAATACTTCCAATTATGTAGAAGTGATGGACGCAAAAACTGCCAAACATATTGGAAAAATTCAAATTGCAAATGTCCGCTCTCTCGCTTTTGACAAGGGTTTTGCCTACATCACATCTTTTGCGGGAACAGTATCTGACGGACAGCAGGTGGGTTATGTAGCAAAGGTAGATACCGCTAATTTGTCCATAATTGAAAAAGTAGAAGTAGGACATCAGCCGGAGGAATTAACTGTCGCAAACAACAAGCTATATGTTGCAAATTCAGGAGGTTACAATTATCCCAATTACAGTAACGAAGTTTCTGTCATTTCGATTGATTTGAACAATTTTAAAGTGGTCAAAATCATTTCAATAGGCGTTTTTAATCTGTCAAAAATCCGAACGGACAAAAATGGAAAAGTTTGGATCATTTCTAAGGGAAATTATGATGACATTGCAACTTCGCTTTCGGTCATTGATCCTGAAACTGACAAAGTTACTAATACATGGAATGTGAATATTACAGACTTTGATTTTTACGAAGACAACTTGTATTTTTACGGCTCAACTTATTCGATGAGCACAGGAAAGTACATCAACAGTTACGGAGTGATTAACATCAATACAAAACAGCAGACGGCTTCGCACATTTTTGACAGCAGTTTGGAAGCACAGATTACAATTCCTTACGGCTTGACTATCAATCCAAAAAATGGCGATATTTTCCTTTCCGACGCTTTGGATTATCTTTCTTCAGGAAAAGTTTACTGTTTCTCCAAAGACGGAAGCCAAAAATGGGTAAAAACTGCCGGCATAATTCCCGGACATTTTGCCTTTCTTTACAAGTAGTTGATTAACAGATAATAACAGACAATAAAAGATAATAAAAACTAATAAAAAAACGGAATGAACAAGATTTATCATTCCGTTTTTTGTTTGTATGTCAAAATATTTTTTCTAAAATTCCAGAAGAATTTGAATATCCGACGTATATTTTTTCAATAAATCCACGCCGTTGAGGGAAGATAGATTTACCAAAAAACTGAACTGTTCCACTTTTGCACCGCATTTTTCAATCAGTTCTGCACAAGCAACTGACGTTCCTCCCGTTGCCAGCACATCGTCATGGACAAGCACCCGTTGTCCCGCTTTCAGATGACCTTCGCGCAGTTCAATCTTTGCCGTTCCGTATTCCAGCGCATATTCTTTGGAAATGACAGGCGGAGGCAGTTTTCCCGCTTTGCGAATTAAGATGAACGGCACGCCGATGGCTCTCGCAATCTGTATTCCAAACAGAAATCCGCGACTTTCGATACCACAGACAGCATCTACTTTTCCTCTGCTGAAAGAGGCAAATTCGTCAATAATTTTCGTACAAAGTTCGGGATGCAGGAAAATTGGCGAAATGTCTTTGTATGGGATTCCTTTTTGCGGAAAATCAGGAACACGCTCAATATACTTGTCAATTTCTTTTTGTAAATCTGTCATAGTTTTTATTTAATTGATAATGAGTGATTTATAATTTATTGTTTAATTTTTCCACGTATCGTCTTTAGCTTCTTTGGCTTCTGTATCAGTAATCAGCCAATTGTTAGAGATTTTTTTTAGTATAAAATTCTGTTTCAGCGTTTTAACCTTGTCATTTTTATCTTTGATTTGATAGGTTACGCCAATCGTCATCTTGTCGGAAGAAGAACTTATCACGCTTGAAGACAATAAGTTAGTAGCATAAATTGTCCCAAAACCTGTCGAAGTCGAAGCAAATTTTTCTTCACTCTCCCATTTTGGATTTTTAGTCAGGCTGAATGCCTTTGCATAGTTCTTATTTCCAACATCTTGAATAAAAGTTTTCACATTGTCCAAGCCCTTTTGAATGCTCAATTGCTGTTCTGCGCTTGTGTCTTTCGTTTTCGACAAATCAATCGGGACACTGTTCAATTTTCCGTACAGATATTTGTCGCCCGCATTGATTTTCATGTCTACATCAACGTTGGCGCCGGCGAGTTTTCCCTTGTCAAACAGGTTGTATGGAATCAGCAAGCCTTTTTTCAGCGAGACATTTCCCACATCAGACGAAGAAAAAGTTCTCTTGACCATATAAATAGTTGTGCCGTTGTTGATAAACGAGATAGAAGCGGTTAGAGGCAAGTCTTTGAAAATGATTGTTTTACCCTCATCGTCAGTTAGTTCCGGAAAAAGATAGAAGCCGTTGTTGGTTTCAGGATTGGGAGAAATGAGCGCAAACCGCAAAGCAATTTTGGTGGCGGCATCTATTTGTTTAAGTTTTTCGTCTGCCTGAGTTATCGGCTCAATATTGTCGTCGATGAGGAAAACAGAGTCGTTCAAGGTGTTCATCGAAGTGCTTGACCAAGCGATTTTGTTGGCTTTGGCGATTTCTTCGGCGAGGTCGAAAACCTGTTCGGCGTTTTTCCCGTTGAGCAGGGTGTACACATCCGTCCAGCGTTTTTTCTCGTCCGAACCGGAGGTTTTGTATTTGTAAATCAACTTGATAGCTTCCTGAATTTTGTCTTGCTGCAAAATAGTCAATTTGGAGGAAATAGATTTCACGCTTTCCTCGAAAGTGTCTTTGGAAGTTCCGTCGATAGTTTTGTATTCTTTTGAACACGAAAAAACGACTAAACAACTAAAAATCAGCAACATTTTTTTCATAACACTTAAAATTTTGGGGTAAAATTACACATTTTTGATGATATAACCCGATATTTTTAGTGAAGAAATATCTTTATAGTCCCAATCCTTTTCTGTAAGCGGGTTTGAGATTTGAAGACCTGCATATTTTGCCACAGCATGTCCGCCGGCGATGTCCCAGAAATTTACTTGTGAAAACCGTGTATATTCATTGGCTCTGCCTTCCGCCACCTGCCCGATTTTTATCACGCTTCCCATTTGAATGCGCTGTAAATCAGGGTGTTCTGATTTTAATTTTTGATAATATTTTTCGTCTTCCTGACTGTAAAAGGAGCGGCTGGCTAAAAGTGTATAATGCTGTAAATCAGTTTTTAATGCAAGTTTTACGGAATTTTTAAGCAGTTCGTCGCAAAGATTTTCCTTTTCAGAAAGAGACCATAATTCTTCATAACTTCCTGACCATTTGTAACTTCCGATGCCGTCGGCGGCGAAATAAAATAATCCCAGCGACGGCGCAGCCAAAACGCCTAAAAGAGAAGTTTCAGGCGTGAGAAGACCGACGGAAATGCAGTATTCATCGGTCTTGTCCACATATTCCTGTGTGCCGTCAATCGGGTCAATGCACCAATATTTTTGCCACGACGAGAGAATGTCCGGCGTGTATTTGTCGCTTTCCTCGCTCAAGATGGGAAGTTCCGTCGGTGTGAGATGTTTGATTAAAATCTCGTTAGCTATTAAATCAGAAGTAGTTACGGGAGATTTATCACTTTTGTAACGGACAGAAAAGCCTTCGTTGTATTTTTTGTAAACTTCTTTTGATGCTTGGATTGCGCCTTTCAGAGCAGCGTTCAGCAAGTCTTTCATTTTAGTATGAATTAGGAGTTTTGCTGCTGTCGTCAGCCAACGCTTTGGCAGAGGAAGTTCCGATTCTTTTTACGCCCATTTCAATCATTTTTACGGCTTCGTCGTAAGTTCGTACTCCGCCCGCAGCTTTGACAGGGAGCGGTGCAGCGTATTTCAGCATGATTTCGATTCCGTGAAAAGTTGCTCCGTTGGGTTTGCCGTTTTCGGTTTTGTAAAATCCGGTGGATGATTTGACGAAAATCTTATGCCAAGCGTCTTTTGGGAAATTTTCTTGCGCCCATTGAGAGATGTCTGTGCAAATGGCTTGAATCTGTTCGTCGGTTAAAGCGGCGATTTCGATAATCCATTTTACTAATTTTCTGTTAGTTAAGCCCAAAGAGGTTCCTTTGATAAATTCGTTTTTTACCAAATTGAGGTCTCCGTTATTAAATGCCTCGTAATTAATAACATAGTCGATTTCATCAACGCCGTCGTCAATGGCTTTTTGGGCTTCGGCTAATTTTGCTTCCGTCGGGTAAGTGCCTTCATGAAAGCCTATTACCGTTCCAATTTTGACATCGGAATGCGCCTGCGTAACGAGTTCTTTGGCTTTTTTGACGTATTCGGGACGAATCATCGCCAAGCAAAAATGGTTGTCAATGACTTCCTTAGTGAGTTTTTTTACTTCCTGCCAAGTCTGTTCTTCTGTCAGCCCGCTCTGGGACGGAAGTTTCAAATAAGTTGAATCTAAATATTGTCTAATGTCCATGATGTTATTTATTATGGGTTTATTTGTCTCGAAATGCTTTGTTCTAAGGAAATTATGGTTTCAGTACGGTCTATTCCATTGATTTCTTGGATTTTACGCAGAACTTGCATAAGATGGTCGTTGTCTCTGCATAAAATTTTGATGAAGATTGCATAATTGCCCGTAGTGAAGTGAGCCTCAGTTATTTCCATGATTTTTTCCATTGCGTTGATAGCATCTTTGTAATGGGCGGACTTGTCTAAAAATACACCGACGTAAGCAGTTGTCTTATAGCCTAAAACTTTGTAATTCAAAGGAGTAACTGCATTCAGGACAATCCGGTGAGCTTCCATTTTCTTGATTCTTTGGTGAATGGCTGTGGAGGAAACGCCTACTTTTTTTGCGATTTTTGCAATGGGAGTTTTAGCATCTTGCATTAGTTCTTTTAAGATGATTTTGTCAATCCCATCTAAATCAATGGTATAGGTGTCTGATAATCTCAATTTCTTTTTTTTGTAAAATTACAACCTTTTAACGAAATGTGAAAATGGGATTTTGCCAACCGAGTTTCGTTTTTAGAATAAGTTTTAGTACTTTTGCACCGGAAAAGACGTTTTTCAAGCTCCGTAGTTTAATGGATAGAATGGAAGATTCCGGTTCTTTCGGTTGGGGTTCGATTCCCCACGGGGCTACAATATCAAAGACTTAAAATAGGTAATGTTTCAGATTTAGTGATGAGATAAAATAATTATTAAAAAATATTCAGATGAAAAAATTACTTATTATTACCTTAGGCATCTTTCCTTTTTTACTATCTAATACATGCAGTGAAGATGGGCATCATTTTTTTTCAATAAAAAATAATTCGGACAAAGCTATTTGTGTTCAATATGACCAATATTATCTTGATACATTATGGCATTGTGATTTACCTGGTTTGGAGAGTCCATCTCATTTTTTTGTACTTCCAAACAGTACATTTATGTTTGATATAGGTACATCAACATGGGAAAATGAATTTACCCATGAGTATTTACAATTAATGGTAATGGATAGCGTAACTTATAGAAATCAACTTTGCGATTCAATAAGAATGAAAAACTTGATTTTGCATCGTTATCAACTGAAACTGGAAGACTTTCAAAAAATGAATTGGATAGTAACATATCCTCCTGAAAATTAGATTTTTAACTATATGATAAAAATTATTAACCACAGAGCTTTTGAATATTTTAATAAACATATTCCAAATTATTCAGGGTGGTATGGATCAAATCCTATTAAAAACTACAATTGGGATTTATCTTATACTGATCCAGCCAACCAAGCGGCATTAAAAGCAGGAAGAGTGAGATTGTCTTGGTACGATTGGCTGATGTCGCCTTTGACTTTTACGGGAAGTATTGGCGGTTTCCTTATTCCGGGAGTGGTAAATTCAATAACTTTAAAATAAAAAATAACATGAAAAATTTTTTAAAATCCATTATTTCCTTATTTTGTTT
>JAITOO010000114.1 GCA_031289875.1 Flavobacteriaceae bacterium | reverse complement strand
GGTCATCGTATCAGTCGTTTTTGGCGGCGAGGGAAGCGGCAGAATCAGCCAAACTTTCTTTCGATTTTGCTCAGAAAGGCTTTGACGCAGGCAAGGTTACAGTTTACGACCTCAACTCTTCCCGCAATCATTATTTCACGGCACAAGCGCAAATGGTGCAGGCTAAATATTCTTTCCTGTTCAAACTCAAAATCATGAACTTCTATCAGGGACTGCCTTTGAGCGGAAAGTGAAATTTTGTTTTTTTGGTTTTAAAATTTGGCATTCAATTTCACATTGAAAAATCTCCCTGTCAAATAGTTGGGAACGGCGTAAGACGTAAAACTGTTCACATCGCGTATCCATTGATTGTTCACGGTGTTGCGATTGTCAAAAACGTTAAAAATATCCACGCCCAAAGTCAATTCCTTAAATTTTGCCCACAGCGAACCTCTCGATGGTTTATTTTCTCCCAAATCTGCAATGATGTAAGCCAGTCCCACATCTGCCCGCATATAATCAGGAAGCGTAGATTGGTATTTGTAAGGGTTTGAAAACAAGGGTGCGCCGTTCGGCAAACCCGATGAATAAAGCATATTCACGCTTGCTCTAAATCTCGGAAAGGCTTTCATGTAATCTTGAAAATACACCCCGATTTTAAACCGCTGGTCGGTTGGGCGCGGAATGTAGCCTTGACCGTCAATGCTTTCTTTGGTTCTTCCGTAAGAAATTGAAACCCAAGACTCTGCTCCCGAAACAAATTCGCCGTTCAGGCGGGCATCAATTCCATAGGCATATCCGTCGGCATTGTTTTCTCCTGTGTAAATAACTCTCACATTATCTACATAATACGGAATTAAATCGTCTAATTTTTTGTAATAAATTTCGGTTGTGAGCTTGAACAGACGGTCATCGAATAGCTTAAATTCGTAATCATTTCCCAAAATGAAATGAATGGAACGCTGTGACTTGATGTTTTCGTTCGGCGAACCGTCCAAACGCAACGCTTCTTTGTAAAAAGGCGGCTGGTAATACAATCCCGTTGCAAAGCGGAACAGCATGTCCATTTCCCAATCGGGTTTCAAGGCAATTTGAAATCTCGGACTGACATTGGTCTCGTTGTTGAAATCCCAGTGCGTAGCTCGTACGCCTGCATTAATCAACACTTTGGTTTCGTCCCACATGAATTTGGTCAAAAATTGAACATAACCATTCATTCTGTTGGATTTCAAATTGTTTTTGGCTGAGATATGATAATTCAGCACCAAATCGGAATTATCCAAATCCGTCGGCGGAAGCAGCAGATGAGGCAGAGAATAACCGATGGAATCAACCAATTGCCATTCATTGCGAAGGTCTCGAATATCTTCGGTTTGATACTGAAAACCCGCTTCCAGACTTGTATTGACGTTGAAATTATATTTTCCTTTGAATTGACCGCCTGTTACGAGCATATCGAGATTGTTGCGCACATGGTCAATTTCTCCGCCTGAGCCGAAAGATGTTGTCGTTTCGCCCGTATCAGGATTCACATCCTGCAAAAGATAACCCGCCGCAATGTCGGAATACGCCTGCTCTTGGGTGTGGAAACCGTAGCCGTCCACGCTGAAAACCCATTGCGCCGACGGTTTGAATTTTAGCGATAAAGCTCCGTTCAGCGTTTGGTATCGGTCTTTTTCCCTGCCGTTGTAGGCGACGGTCAGTTTCACAGGACGTAAATAACTGCCGAACGTTACTTCTTTGGTCTTCGGAATCATCTCGTAATCGTTGGAAGAATAATTTCCCAAAAAGGACAAATTCCACTTCGAGTTGAAATCGTATTGCAGATAAGCCTGCGTGTCGAAATATACCGGCTTGTAATTGGCGTCTCCATCTAATGTGTTCAAAATCAAGTTGGTATTTCGGTATCGCGTACCTATCAAAGCGGTAAATTTTTGTTTTTTGTCTGAAATTCCGACGGTTGCGCTTCCGCCGAGCAAACTTGCTTCCAGCGAAGCGTCAAAACTTTTCGGACGGCGGTAGGTTATGTCCAGCACGCTGGACATTTTATCTCCGTAGCGCGTTTCAAACCCGCCTGCAGAAAAATTTATCATCGAAACCATATCGGGATTGATAATGCTCATGCCTTCCTGCTGCCCGCTGCGGATAAGCATCGGACGGTAAATTTCCATTCCGTTGATATACACCAAGTTTTCGTCATAATTTCCGCCGCGCACCATATATTGTGAGGACAACTCGCTGTTGGTATTGACGAACGGCAGGGTTTTCAGAATATCCTCAATTCCTCCGCTCACGGTCGGCGTTATGTTGAGTTTGTCTGCCGAAATCTGCACGGAAGTCAAATCAGACGGAGTTCGTCTATTCCCCTGAAAAACAACTTCTTTGATTTGCTTTTCTTTGATTTTTTTCAAAGTGAAATTTTGCACTTCATTGGTATCGGAAGCGGAAAGGGTGATTTTATAATCTTCGTAATTGGAGGCAGTTACTTCAATTTCAACTGCTTGATTTGCGGGAACGGAAAGTTCATATTTTCCCTGACTGTCCGTCTCCACAGAATGCGAACCGCCGAAAACGACGGCTTTTTTTACAGGTTGATTTTCTTCGTTTTGAACTGTCCCTGAAATGGTTATACTCTGCCCGAAAGCAGAAACTGCCGCAAGGCATAAAATTCCAATGGTAAAAAATTTATAATTTTTCAAAATTGTCGGCATATTTTTGTGTATTATTTGCTTCATCGGTTACTGTAACTTCTAATTGATGCTGCCCCTGCTCAATTCCCTCTTTTGCCAAATCGGGAATAAACAGTGTGTTGTTTTTGTATTCATATTCTGCCAAAATCCATTTTCCGTCAATGAAAACGTCAAAGGTTTTAATGCCTGAGTCTGAATCTTTTATAATAAATCCCAAACGTTTTTGCACCTTTTTGGATTTTGCTAAAGCAGGACAGGAAATCGTCGGTTTTACATCGTCCAAAACTAAGGAGAAATTTCCAAAATCTCGAGGATAAGCAGTATATTTTCCATTTTTATACTCGGTCTTCAAATATTCCTTTTTGTATTTTCCAAAGTTGGATTCCCTCATAATTACAAAGTTATACTTTTTTTCTGCATCTAAGGTATCCGGTGAAAAAGTCAATTCAAATCTTTTTTGAACAGGAACGGAACTACTGCCGATTTGGTATTTTTTTGAACTGATTTTCTTGAAGCTGAAATCAAAATCTTCATAAAAAGAATTTTTGTCAAATTTCAAAGAAATTTCGTCTTTGGAGAAAGAAAACGGCGTATCGTATTTAACCCAAGCAGGATTGGAAAGGTTGTCGGAAGAGTCATATCCGCCGGAAGCCTCGCCTTTCAGCGTAAACATTCTCGCAGTAATGTTTCCCGAAAAATCGCCGACTTCAATCCGCACGTTGTAAACAGAATCGGGTTTGACTTTCAAAATGCCTCGATTGACGTTCTGCTTATACATTGGAAGCGTGTTGCCTGCAAGAATCCATGTTCGATAAATCCAACTGTTTTTGGAGATTTGTTCGGGGTAATCAATGCTCGCATTAATCATTCTCGACTCGTCGAAAGAACATCGGTCAGCCTGAAAAGTTGAAATCAACTCGGAATTGACATAAGTTTTGATAGAGTAAATTCCGTTCAAATTGTTCGAACCGTCCTGTTTGTCGTAGGCTTTCACTCCGAAGCCGATGCTTCCCGATACCAAATAATTTCCGCTTGAGGCTGCCAAAACTTTGTTTGTGCTTTGATTGACCTTTCCGCCGTCCAAAGGATATATCCAAACACCGCTAACCTGCGGGGCTACGTGGTCGGAAAGTTCATAACCAAATAAAAACGGATTTAAAATTTCTTCGGTTTTAGTGTCGCGAACTTCAAAATGGAGATGAGGTCCTCCCGAACCTCCCGTGTTTCCTGTCAGGGCAATTATATCTCCCTGTTTTACAGGGATTTCATCGGGTTGTAAATAAAAATCTACAGTGTAACTTTTTTTTGCATACTGTTCTTTTCTCGTTTTTTCTACTCCTGCAATCAGTTCGCTCAAATGTCCGTAAACAGTTGTATAACCGTTTGGGTGAGTGATGTATATCGCTTTTCCATAGCCGTAAGGCGAGATATTGATGCGGGAAATGTACCCGTCTTGTGTGGCAAAAATTTTCAACCCCGTGCGCTGTTGGGTGCGAATGTCCAAGCCTGCGTGAAAGTGATTGGCTCGCAGTTCTGCAAAGTTGGCAGACAGCGAAACGGGAATAGACAACGGCTGAGCGAAGTCTTCGGAATAGTTTTGAGCAAATAACAAGTTAGATAACAATAGAGTTGTGAACAGTATTTTTTTCATTCTTCTGTAAAATATCCCCCAAAGTTAGTAATTCATTTTTAAATGATTTAAATTTTTCATATCTTTGAAAGGCTTTTTATTTGCCGGAACGATGAAAATATTTTTGACGAAAATAGTAACCACAGTCTGTTTTTTATGTATGGGCTGTTTATATTCTCAAAATCTCGAAATACAAGAAAATTATCCGCAGACAGGAGATTCCGCCCGCATCTACACCGAAAGAGACGTTACCGACCCCGTGCGGTACAAAGGCGGATTCAAAGCGTTCAAACGGTTTGCCGCTTTCAATTTGGATTACCCGCAAGAAGCTATGAATCAACAGATTCACGGAAAAGTGATTTTGTTTTTTGTGGTAGAAATCAACGGAACGCTCAGCGACATTCGCGTAATCAAAGGTTTGGGCGGCGGCTGTACGGAAGAAGCCGTACGTTTCATCAACCGCACGCAGGGACGGTGGCTTTCTGCCAAATTAGACGGTGTTCCTGTGCGCTCGTATTTTAAATTTCCGATAATCTTCCGCTTGCCTGAATGATTTTTAATTGTCTGCAGGTATTGGGAAATGAGGGAATTATACAATGGATTTTGGGTATCGTTTCCTGCATCAACGGAAAAATTACCGAGCAGAAAATTCCGCTCAAATCCGAAGACGGCAGCGATATGAGCATCACGCCCGCAAAGAAAGGCTACATCATGGTGTACGAAACTTTCAAGGACAAAGACCGCAATCCGGAACTGCGCTTGGAGAAAATTAACTATTGATAAAGTTGTGGAAAACTTTGTTCGATAATCACGAGTGCGTTGTTTTTTCTTCAAACAAAGGTAACGATTTTTCAAAATTTTTTATTGCTTTTTCCGTATGATATTTTTTTGTTTGAGAAATTTTTGAACAAAAACAGGAAAGTAGTTCATTCATAATAAGGGTGTTGTTCTTTAAATCGGTTGCAATTTTTTATTGATTTTCCCCTCTAATCATCTCTTCCACCTCTCTTTTAGCCTTTTCCAAAACTTCTCCCGCTTCTTTCTGCAATTGCTTTGCTTTTGCTCGAATGGATTTTATGTTTTCGGCAATTTCATTTTGTTTTTCAATAGGAGGGAAAGGTATCTTTATTGTTTTCAATAAATCAATTCCAATGCCTGATTGGTTATTCCAATTCGTGCAAATTGAATAGAAAACATTTCTTTTTTGATAGAAATTCAGGATTATCCATAAATAGTCCGGATTTGCTTTCATCTTATCAACCTTAATTCTTGTAATGTGATTGGAGAAAAACAATGTTCTTTCTTCTTTCAAAATAGCCGTCTTACCTACTAATTCTTGACTATTTGTATTATTAAATAAAATATCATCAACATGTAGCAATGTTTTATTCGAGGATGCTGGAACAAAAATATTCTTGTCATATTTCAATGATCCATCACTATCAATATTGGTAGGCCTAATTTGAATGGTACCATTTTCTTCTGTTGCTTGTTCCTCCTTTCCGATACCAAAGCCGGATTGAAAATCTATACAAAAAGATTTTAAAGCTACAAGTGGAAAATTATTTTGAAACTTTGAAATGTCAAGATTGAAGAAAATTGGATCTAATCTATTCCCGATCAACTTCGAAATATTCACTTCGAAATATCTCTCATTTGCCGTATTTTCAGGCAACTCAATTCCCAATTCTTTCAATAAATAGCCATCAATACTATCCAACAATGTTTTTGCTTCTTGCTCTTTGGCATGCTTTTCTCTTACCGCATCATTATAAAAGTCAACAATTTTTTGTTGGATATCTATGGGAGGCAAAGGAACTTTCAAAGATTTCAATAATTCAATGCCAACGCCTGATTGATTGTTCCAATTGGTGCATATTGAATAAAATATCTTATTTTGTTGATACATATTTAATAAAATCCACAGATAAGAAAGTGATTACAAATAACCTTTACAAATAAAAAATAATATATTATAATAGGAGAATGAATGAAGCAATAAAAGAACGAATAAAAACAATGTTGCCGATACTGAATGAAAAGCAAAAAAGGATATTTTTGGCAAGCGAAGCGAAAGCTATAGGACACGGTGGTATTACGCAAGTAAGCAATATGTCCGGAGTTTCAAGGGTAACAATTACGCTTGGATTAAAAGAAATAAAAATGAACAACGGGAAAACCCCGGACGGTTCCCGTTGTCGAAAAGAAGGAGGCGGACGAAAGAATATAAAAGAGAATTATCCTGATATAAAAAGTGAGATAGAAACATTAGTCGGGCCATATACAAAAGGCAATCCTGAAAATCCGTTAAAATACACAAGTAGAAGCTCCCGGAATATAGAAAAAGCACTCGAAGCAAAAGGATATAAGATAAGCGATACGACCATATCCGAATTACTCAAAGAAGAGGGATATAGTTTACAAGCGAACCGAAAAGAACTGTCAATGACAAAAAGTCATCCGGACGGGGACGGGCAATTTGAATACATAAACAAGCAGGCGAAATCATATATGAGAAGCAAGTGCCCTGTTTTGTCGATTGACGCGAAAAAGAAGGAAATAATAGGTAATTTCAAGAATAATGGCAGGGAAATACATAAAACAGGGCGCGCCCCGTTGGTATTTGATCATGATTTTATGCGCAAGGAATTGGGGAAAGCGACGCCATACGGTATATACGATATTTTTAAAAACTCAGGCTTTGTTAATATCGGTATTAGCAGTGATACCGCCGAGTTTGCGGTAGAGAGCATTAGAAGGTGGTGGGATATAAAGGGGAAGAAAGCATATACGGACGCGCCAAAGATACTCATAACCGCAGACTGCGGCGGGAGCAACGGATACAGGGTTCACTTATGGAAAGCAAGGCTGCAAGAACCGGCAAATCAATTAAATAAAGCGATTACCGTCGTTCACTTTCCTCCGGGAACAAGCAAATGGAATAAAACAGAACACAGGCTGTTTTCATTTATTAGTAAAAACTGGAGGGGAAAGCCGCTTATAAGCACGGCGGTAATAATAAACTTAATAAGCGCGACAAAAACCAAAACCGGACTTGTAGTAGAATGTGTTCTAGATAAAAATAAATATAAAACAAATGTTTTAGTATCTGATGAGGAATATGCGGCCATTAATATTAAACGGCATAAATTTCACGGTGAATGGAATTATACTATATCACCACAAAAGAAATAATAATATGTAAAGTTTATTTTCAAGCAATGCCTAACCGGGAATCCGCTTTATGGAACGGGCACCGGCGATGAGGATTCCGGTAAAGCGGGAAGTTTTTGCCGTTGACGGCCGACAAATTGCCGCCGGTAATTTGCCGCCGGCAATTTGCCGCACGATGCGGCGGGAGCCTGGATAATTTCAAATGTTTGAAAGCGGCGCACATCGTAAGCGTATTCGCCACGGAAAACCGTCTGA
>JAITOO010000105.1 GCA_031289875.1 Flavobacteriaceae bacterium | reverse complement strand
CACTTTTTAATTTCTCAAAAAAAACAGTCATTGATTTCAGCCCTATTGTGCATACTCTCAATGACTTGCATTTGTGAACACGAGAGGAGTCGAACCCCCAACCTCCAGAGCCGTAATCTGGCACTCTATCCAGTTGAGCTACGTGTCCATCTCAAATGGAGTGCAAAGATACTACTTTTTTTTGTTTTTGAAAATTTTAATTTTTTAATTCCAACAACACGACGACGTTGCCCTGATAATATTATGAAAAACTTTCATTCTTAAAAAAAAATTCATACTTTTAACCATTATAAAACAAAAAATGATGATAGATTTTGAATTTACAGAAGAGCAAAAAATGATTCGTCAGGCGGCGAGAGATTTTGCTCAGGCAGAATTATTTCCCGACGTAATTGAACGGGACGAAAAACAAATTTTTCCTTCGGCGCAGATTAAAAAAATGGGAGAACTGGGGCTTCTGGGTATGATGGTTTCTCCCGAATATGGCGGAAGCGGTTTAGATACAGTATCTTACGTCCTTGCAATGGAAGAAATTTCTAAAATAGACGCTTCTTGCGCGGTGATTATGTCTGTGAATAACTCTTTGGTTTGTTGGGGATTGGAACAATTTGGAACGGAAGAACAAAAACAAAAATATCTTTCGAGGCTGGCATCGGGCGAAATCATCGGAGCATTTGCATTGTCCGAACCCGAAGCCGGATCTGATGCCACGCACCAGAACACAACGGCGGTTGATATGGGTGATTATTATCTGCTTAATGGAACGAAAAATTGGATTACCAATGGGGGGTCAGCCTCTGTATATCTGGTAATTGCACAAACTTATCCTGAAAAAGGACATAAAGGAATCAATGTGTTGATTGTGGAAAAGGGAATGCCCGGATTTGAAATCGGACCTAAAGAAAATAAATTGGGAATCCGCAGTTCTGACACTCATTCTCTGATGTTTACAGACGTGAAAGTTCCGAAAGAAAACCGAATCGGAGAGGACGGTTTTGGGTTCAAATTTGCGATGAAAACCCTTTCGGGGGGGCGAATCGGGATTGCTTCTCAGGCGTTGGGAATCGCTTCGGGAGCTTACGAAATGGCATTAAAATATGCGCAGGAACGAAAGGCTTTTGGAACGGAAATAATTAATCATCAAGCAATTGCATTCAAATTAGCCGACATGGCAACCGATATTGAGGCAGCACGCCTGCTCTGCCTGAAAGCGGCGTGGGATAAGGATAACCACCTGAATTGCGATACATCGGGAGCGATGGCGAAACTGTTTGCCTCGAAAGTGGCGATGAAAACGACGGTGGAAGCAGTGCAGATACATGGCGGATACGGCTATGTGAAAGAATTTCACGTAGAAAGGCTGATGCGAGACGCTAAAATTACGCAGATTTACGAAGGAACTTCCGAAGTACAGAAAATAGTAATTTCCAGAAGTTTGGTAAAATAGCGATACATAAAATATCTGGCTAAAACTTTTTTTGAGGCGCTATTTCGCCTGAAAGGCGTAATTTTCATAACTGCGGGTAAGCGACAGCGCAGCCTGCGGCAATGCACAGCTCCGACAACTGCCTGTAAAGGCAGCACTTTTTCCGTACAAGTCCTGCCTTTGCAGGCAGAGGTTGTTGTGCTGTCTTTTCTCCGCAGGTCATGACCTGCGGTTACGAAAATACTGCCCTTCGGGCAGTCCTCGACAAGCTATTTATTTTGCATAAATAATAGCACCTCAAAATAAGTTTTAGCCGATTTGTCATAATTTTTTTATTTAAATATTTCTTTTTCAAACTCCTGTTCGGCTTCTTTTATTAAATCCGTTGCAGTTGCTTGGTACTTTTCTATTTTTTCTTTTTTCAAACTGATATTTGCAACAATTTTCTTTTGAATATTTTTAGGAGGCAAAGGAAATTTCAAATCAAAAAAAATGTCGCTATTTATTCTTGGCATTCTTGCACCACTTGTTTTATCTGATATTTGACTCTGAATGATTTTTGAAGAAAGTACGTTTATGAAAAAATGTTTGTTAATATTATCATCAATATCAAAAACGAAAAACTCAGAAGAACAGATAATGTTATCAAAATCAGTTTGGTTTATCCAATATTTGTTGAGATATGGACGTAGTTTGCCATAAATAATAAAATTTATAGGAACTCTAAGCGTTTGGCTTTTAATCTCATACCCTTTAACTGTCGGCATATCTAATAATTTACCTGTTTCTTTTTCTATATGCTCCATTCCTAAATATTTAAATTCTTCATCAGGAAATTGTGAACTATCAATTCGTATGGATTTTAAATTATTATCCATATTGAAATTTTTTATCACTTCGCCAAAAGATAATAATTTGTATTTCGATTTTAATGTCGGTATTTTGCCTAATAGAAAAAGAGTATCCCAACGGCTTATATATTCAAAATCGACTATTTTAAATGAATTATTTTTTATGTTATTTTGTTCTAAAGTTATTCCCAATTCCTCAAACAAATACTTCTCAATCTCTCTTTCAATTTCATTTGCCTGTTTTTGAAGTTCTTCTGCCTTTTTGATTTTATCTAAATAATTTGCTACAAGTGTTGCTTGTTCTTGCAAGGTCGGTAGCGGAATTTCAAAATTTAAAAAATATTCTTCTTGTAAATAATTTCGATTTGTTGTTCCTACACTTGCATTTTGACATAACTTTTGAAATTCTTTTGTGCCTGTCAATAAGGCTAAATAATGAGGATTAATTAACGTATAATTCACATCAAAAGTCCAAAAATTTCCTGTTATAACTCCCTTGTCTAATTCTGTTGGAATAACGCCAAATGCACCATTTCTTGCATCTATTTTTGAAAGTAAAAATTGCCCTTTGTGTATTCTAAATTGATTTTTTGTTCCAATATATTTTCCTTCAACTTCATCTCTCAAATTAATTCCCTGTCCGTTTGTCCTTATTGTAGGTCTTTTATACAATTCATCATCTTGAATAAATACTTGCTCTTTATTTCGTTTAAGAAAATCACCAATTCTAACAAAAGGGTATTTTTGAGTATAAATTAGATTTTTACCCAATAATGAATATGCGCTCCAATTCAATAAGTCGCAAAAACTCACAAACTTCAAATACTTATAGATTATTGTTTGCATATTCTATTTCGATTGATAAAACAATTCTGGCTCTGCACCTTCTCCATCAACATATCGTGTTCTTAAAATAGTTTCATCACGAACATCATATTTAATATCCTTTTTGGGAACTGCCCAAAGGTTTGCTGCTTCACGATAGTCTTTAAATTCTTTTGCCAATGGCTCTAACTCGTTTTCAATTGCCGCCCCTGTAGTACTAATTCCTGCTTTTTCTACTTCTGCAATAGCAATTTTATAGTTTAAATCTCTCTTTATTTGCAATTTAATTTCTTTTGCAATCGTTTCTTCTAATTGCTTCAATTCTGCTTTCAGTTTCTTTTTCTCTTCAACATTTGGTGCATCTTTGCCTCTCAATGCCAATTTTGTAATTAT
>JAITOO010000023.1 GCA_031289875.1 Flavobacteriaceae bacterium | reverse complement strand
TGAGATTGAGGAGCAAATCAATGTCGTATTTATCGACGGGAATATTTTTTAGAAAAGTTACCAAAACCTTTTCTGCTCCACCGTGGCGGAGAGAACCGATGCGGATGAGAAGTTTCTTTTTATGCCGGCTCATTCATTAATTATTTTTAACCATATAATTTTTAAAGATTTTCACTAAAGGATAAAGTAAAACCATACCGATTTTTAATCCCGTTCCTGAAATTCCTTTTAACAATTCTGAAAGATTTCTTCCATCTTTTATTCCAAATAAAAGGTAGGCTGTAAAGTTTTTGAAATAAGTTTTAGGATAGGAGAGAAATCTGTTTTTATAGCTGTTGATAAACACTTTGTAATTTTCAGTCAAACCAAAACTATTTTTTTCCGAGTAAAAATTATTTCCCAAAGAAACCGCATCTGCTGTATCGTTCACGTAAAATCCATAAACTTCATTCACAAATCTTGTCTTATAGCCTAAGGCATCAAACTGATATTGATATACAGATTCAGGAATGAAGCCTTTATTTTCGTAATCTTCTAAATTTATTTGTAATTCGTTATAAACGTTTTTGAATCCCATTCCCCATTTATCTCCGCGTACTTTATATTTATATCTCATTTCAAAGATAAAAGAATCTAAAGGAGATTGAGGAAATTTTTCACCAACAATCGTTCCGTCTTCATATTGCAACAAACCTGTAACTCCGTAGAATTTCTTGTTTTTCGGGAGTTGTTTCATTTGATTATATAATTTCCCCAAAGCATCCGGCAAAAACTTGTCGTCTGAGTCCATCAATGAAATATATTCTCCTTTTGCTAATTTAATTCCTATAAAAATGGAATAAAATTTATGCTTATTCTCTTGTTTATAATACTGGATGGGAAAACTTGCTTTTTCAATAAAATCTTTTACTATTTCTCTTGTCTCGTCTGTAGAGCCATCATCTATAACAATCCATTCAAAATTTTGAAAGGTCTGACTCTTTAAAGAATTAAAAACTCTCTCTAAAGTATGCGCCCGATTATAAGAGGGGGTAATTATTGATATTTCAATTTTATCAGTCATTGCAAATACAAAAATAATTCTTTTTAAGTTACAAATTTAATTTTTGTTGTTCCGACAAAATTAATACTTTTTCAAAATTTTGCATAGACTCTCGTATCATGTTGTGAATGAACGGATTTTCAACGCAAGATGTCATGAGTTTCCTAATTCTTTCCATCGAATTGATTTGAGAATGAAGCGTATAAAAACCGTAACCCTGTAAAACGCCTTTCACCAGCAAAAGAAACGATTTTTCTCCCCGCGTGCGCCCTTTTCCGGTCAATAAAACAAAATCTTTGTCTGCTAACGGGTCGGGCAAATTTTGTTTTATTTTAATTTTCTGCTTTTTTCGTGTATTAAATTTGGGTGGATTGGCAATAAGCTCATTCCATTCCTTGATTTCGGCAACAATTGAACTTCCTGTAAACTCGAAAGTTATATTTTCCGTATGTTTTTGTATCTTAATGAATTGCGCTGTTTTTCCTGTTAAAATCTGCCTTGTCCGATTGGCGATATTTTCACTTTTGTCTATATAAATAATTTTTCCGTCTTTGTCATGAAAATAAATAACTCCCATTTTTTGCGGCAAATCTTCCAGTAAAGAAAGTATTTTTTTGTTAAAAGTATAATTTTTTGAAGATTTTATTGACGATTGAATAATATCTTTATCCATGTCCTTATCCAAAAGGAGTTTAAAAAGTTTTACCGTTGCGCGTGCATCACCCGACGCTCGATGTCGGTCTGTGAGCGGGATTCCCAGCGCACGGCACATTTTCCCCAGCGAATACGACTTCAAATCAGGTATCAACTCCTTGCTGAGCGGAATCGTGTCTAATTGCGGGTGTTCAAAATCGTAGCCCAATTCTTCAAATTCGCGTTTAATGACACGGTAATCAAAAACAACATTGTGAGCGACAATTGTCGTTTCTTGGGTGATTTCTACCAATCTTCGGGCAATTTCATGAAATTTTGGGGCAGTTTTGACCATTTTCTGGGTAACTCCCGTCAATCTTTGCACGAAAGGCTGAATTTCCTTTTCAGGATTTACCAAAGAAATGAAAGTATCCGTAACGTTCTCTCCGTCAAAGCGGAACACAGCAATTTCCGTAATTTTCTCCTCGTTGTAATTTCCTCCTGTCGTCTCTATATCCAATATGGCATAATCCATGATAAACAAAATCTGTGAATAAACGACAAAAATAATAAAAAGTTTATACTTGATTTCTGCAAGGAAGAAAATTTATTTATTCTTAATCAAGATTACTTAGGAACATTAAGTAGATTTTCATATTGCTTATATATCTTTTTGGTGTCATACTCTTGAAAATGTTTTTGATTATTAGCCTCTAATTCATGTCTGAAATCAACATCCCTTATTATTTTTTTCATTGCTTGATACAATTGGTCTTGATTATGGTCTATAATAATTGCATTCTCATTATTTATTACGATTTCAGGGACACCGCCTACGCCTGTTACTACCATTGGCTTGCCCAATAACAATGCCTCTTTTACAGCCAAAGGATAACCTTCGCTTTTAGAATTTTGTAAAAAAGCATCCGCTCTTTTTAAATACGGAAATGGGTTTTGCATGTGCCCTAAGAGATGAAACGTTTTTTCTACTCCCAATCTTTTAATACTGCTTTTTAATATCTGTTCATCTTCTCCTTTTCCAACCACAATGATGTGGTGATGAACTCCTTCGTCTATCAGTTTTTTGTGTACTTCTAACATGGCATCATAGCCTTTGATACCGCCTAATCTACCCACACAAACGAAAGTAAATCCAACATAATTAAATTCTATATTTTCTTGCGCGTTTTTTACGATAATATCCTTATCTATAGGATTGTATATTACTATCGCATTTTTTTTCAAGTCAGAATTCCAAATCAAACCGTTTTCCAAAGCTTTTTTGGAAACGTAAACAATTTTGTCTAACCGGAGAGAAGATTTTAGTATATTTATTTTTTTGTGAAAATCATGCTTATCTGCATAAATATCGCCATGAACCCAGCCAACAGTAAAAGTTTGTTCTCTTTTTATTTTATTGAGATATGGAATTAAATCAGCTAAAAATGCGATTTCTGCATCATAATATTCAGGAATATAGAACCATCTTATCAACAAAGGGAATCTTAATAAAATTGTCAGTTTTATGCGTCGAAAAATTTTTTGTATAATATAAATTATTTTATTCTTGGAAAAACATTCATTTCCTAATGCTAAATATTTTATTTTTACATTTTTAGGGATGAAGGAATAAAAGTCGCCTTCTTTCCGGATTAATAGAAGAGTAAAATCAAATTTTTCATGGCTTAAATTTTGGAAAATATTCAATAAAACATTTTCTACACCCCCACCGCGCATAGTGTGGAGAAAAAATAAAACTTTTCTTTTTTTTCTCATGATATTTTTACTTTTAACATAGCATTTCTCCCATTAAAAGAATTACTAAATCGGCAAATAACAGGAATAAATTTTAAGGTTGTCCATATTTGTTTGATTTTTACAATATAGTTTTTATTACCGGAAAAAACATAATTGAACAGATTGCAAGGAATATCTATCCATAAAAAAAGCGAATAAAAAAAGAGATGAAGATGGCTGATTTTATACCAAAATAGAGCAGATGAAACCCAAAACTGAGTACTCATAGCTCCATGTACATCGCTTTGTCCGCAATAGTGAATAATAGAGGCATAAGGATAATACAATATTGTATATCTATTATAAATTCTATTTATAAACCATTCCGTTTCTTCATAATACATGAAAAAATCAGGGTCAAAACCTCGTGTTTCATCATATACTTTCCTGTTGAACATCATAAAAACCCCCGAAAGGCTTCCTATTCTTTTACCATAAGCAAAATTAGGTGTAGGTTCTGTTATTTTTTTTTGCTCTTGCCTTAGAACAGCATTTTTCTCTTTCTTCCACTTTTTATAAAGTTGATTAGCATATTGAACTGTGGAATTTCTTTTTATAAAATATATGATGGAGCGGATTAATGAGTGTTCTCCTTCATACTGAAAAGCAGTTAATTGGGTGATTCCATTGGGAAATTCTGCTCTGCATCCTAAAATATCTATATTTGAATGAGTTTTTAAATAGCTTAAACATTTATCTAAGGCATCTTCTTTAATAATCGTATCTGAATTTAACAGCAAAAAATATTCTCCCTGTGCCTGTTGCATCCCTATGTTATTGGCTCTTCCAAAGCCCACATTTTCATTAAGTTCTATTAATTTTATACTCGGAAATATTGTTAGAAAATCTTTTGGCGGATGATCTTTTGAAGCATTATCAATTAAAATTATTTCATAATCTGAAATGATGGATTTTTTTATAGAGTTGATACATTCAACCGTAAGCTGAAATGTATTGTAGTTAATAATTATAATTGACAACATAAAAACTGTTTTTATTGTTCTATACTTAGCCATACAGGGGTAATAGCATGAAACAAAGATAGAAAAATCAAAAAGCAAAAGTACGAAAATAATTAAATTGTTTAGAGTACCGATTTAAGTTAAATTTTTAAACCTTAATTACATCTTATGACAAAAACAATATTTAGCTTTATACTACAGAATTTCTTAATTTTACATTTACAAAAGAAAAAAATGAATGCTTTGATTGAAAAATATTTTCCGAATTTAACTGATTTACAAAAAGATAAAATCAAAGAGCTGAAGCCGTTATATGAAGAATGGAACGAAAAAATCAACATTATTTCACGAAAAGACATGGACGGTTTTTACGAAAAACACGTACTTCATTCTTTGGGAATTGCCAAAATTATTTCCTTTGCTTCTGCAACAAAAATTTTGGACATCGGTACGGGAGGCGGGTTTCCGGGCATTCCTCTGGCAATTCTTTTTCCCGACTCCGACTTCCTTTTGGTTGATTCCATCGGAAAAAAAATAAATGTTGTGCAAGAAGTGGCAAGAAATTTGAATTTAAAAAATGTAAAAGCCGTGCAAGCTCGGGCAGAAAATATCAACGAAAAATTTGATTTTGTTGTGAGCCGTGCGGTAACACAAATGCCAATTTTCATGACTTGGGTGAAAGGAAAATTTTTAAAAACAAATAATAATTCGCTGAAAAACGGCGTTTTATACCTGAAAGGCGGCGATCTTTCGGAAGAATTGAAATCTTTTAAAAAAGCCGAAATTTATCAATTAAACGATTTTTTTGGAGAAGATTTTTTTGAAACCAAAAAATTGGTGTATTTGCCAAATTAAAATTAATATGAAGACAATCAGTAAAATAGTGCTTTTCGTTAGCCTGACAGCCCCAATTTTGGGATTTTCTCAAAGCGCAGATTCGTTAAATATTGAAAAACAGGACACTGTGAATGCCGTTTCCAGCAAATATCTTTCACAGCCTTTGAATTACGTTTCCGTCGGTTATGGAACTCAAAACTCATGGCAGCTAAAAGCCGCTGTCGATAAACCGCTGAGCAAAAACATTATTGACCAAATCGGAGTAAATTTCTCATGGTATTCCACAGACGGGCTGTCCAAAAGCCTTTACGATTGGGACACATCTTCGACTGACCTCAATGCGGGCATTTTTTATAACGTGAACACGACAGCGGGAAAGTTGCATCTGGCAGGCAATTATGATGAATCCAAAATCAATTATTATGGAATTGACGAGCTTGACGTTTTTGCCTCTCCCAACATGGATTTGGAGCAGAACATGCACAAAATTGCGTTCAATTCAGACTTTGATTTCTATTCCAACAATTTTTTTGACTACGCCGCTTTACGGGCAGGGCATTGGTGGGACAGATTCAATTCCAAAGAGAGTTTCATTGATTTCAAGGCAAAACTGGCGGGCAGCAAAGAAAACGCTTCCATGCCTTTGTCAGAACTGAGGTTTGGCGTAGAAGCCGATGTATCAGTCAATTACACAGATACACATTTTGGTTTGGGCTCGCAGGGGCGGTATTCCTATTTCACAGCGGGATTTTCTCCTGTTTTGAAGATTTCAAACGGATTTTCGTACTTGAAAATCGGGGCAAATGTAATGTACAACGGTGATTTTTCCAACAATAATTCCAAGTTTTTCCTGTATCCGATAGCGGAATTTATGTATCACAATTCCAGAGAATTAAACATATATGCGGGTTTCACAGGGGGTGTGTATCTTCACAATATTTTTGACTTGATGACGGAAAATCCTTATTTGTATTCCAATCAAAAACTGTTTCCGACCAATACTTTATACAAAATTTATGCAGGATTGAAAGGCGAATCCGCTGAAAATCTGGAATATGAGGCGGAAATCGCTTACAGCAGGTCTGAAAATTTGTTGTTTTTTGCAAGAAATAATATTGGCGATGCTTTAAATCCGAAACCTTACAATCGATTGAATACATTTTCAACCGTTTACACCAGCGGCAATCTGCTGAGTATGAAAGCAGCTTTGCAATATTCTCTTAACAACTTGATATTGAGAGGTTGGGGAGAATATGGACATTATACCAATCTTGGCAGCCTCCGTGCGCCTTACAATCAGCCAAATTTCAAATTCGGGGCAGACGGAACTTATAAAATGCTGAAAAACAAGCTGAAATTGCAGGCAAAACTCTTTTTTGCAGGAGACAGAAAAAGCAATTATTACTATTTCGATAATTCCGCACAATGGGCGGAAGGCATAAAAACACTTGACAGTTATTTTGATGCCGATGTGTCTGTTTCCTACGAAATTTTCAATGACTTTTCGGTATTTGTGAGCGGAAACAATCTGTTCGATAAAAATTATGAATTGCTTGAAAACTACCGTGTGCAAGGATTTCAACTTTTAGGAGGGATTTCATATAAATTTTAATTTTTTTTGTATCAACAAATTAATTTTTTATGTACCTTTGTCCTGAAAATCAATTATTAAAATTTAAAATTATGGCTGTTCTAAAAAAAATTTTAAAGTCAAAACCTATAGGAAAAGTAACTTTTTCATATAGTGGAGAAGCAGAAAATGTAGCTATCGTAGGCGATTTCAACGGCTGGGACGTCGAAGCCTCACCCTTAAAAAAAGGTAAAGACGGAGTGTTCAAAATTACCTTGGATTTGGCAACAGGAGGAGAATATGAATA
>JAITOO010000233.1 GCA_031289875.1 Flavobacteriaceae bacterium | reverse complement strand
GGTCGGGGTTTTGTGTTTTTCTTTTTCAGACTTGGTCTGTTGTCCGAAAACCGTTCCAACAAAAAGGAAGAATAAAATCGGTAAGTTAAATTTAAATTTATTCATTATTATTTATTATTATTATGGTTCAATTTTCTAAATAGTAGTCATTTTTCAGATTTTGTTACCGAAAAAATGATTTTTTTGTTCTCTATAAGAAACGGATAAATTTGATTTTAATTGCCTCAGTAATGTAAAAAGAGGATTAAAATTATTTTTGATTAAATGACCGAAATTATAAATTGAACCGCATATTTTATTGAAAATTCATTAAAAAACAAGCAGCCTCAAAAAAATTGAAACTGCTTGTTTCCGTTTTCATTCAAAAATTCGTGTTTATTTAAAATCTGCGTCCGTCAATTTAGGGTTGATTTGATAATTTTTGACGGTCAGTGTCATTTCTTGTCCTTCTGTGCTCATCACTGATTTTGTCGGAAGTTTGTATCCGTCAAAGATTTTATAATCAGCGTATTCTACATGTGCTGTGCTGCCGCCGGCGACAGATTCTTCTTTTATTTTCAAACCACTTTCCGCATCATAATAGGAAACCGCCTGTACTCCGTTGATTGTGATGACTACTTTATAGGCGTCTTTTCCATTCAGAGAAACAATTCCATCAACTTTGGCATTGGTGTCGTCATAGTATAATTCGTTAAAATATCCTTTTCTGTTCTTCATCTTTTGAAGCTCGTCTGCAGACGGGGCAGGAGACATCGGCGAAGTGATGGCATTAGTTCCATCGAAACCTTGTTTTAGGCTTTGCCCCATGAGGCTCAGAATCGTGATTTCCTTGTTCGGATATGAAAATTTACTTGTAACAGCAATCGGTTGAGGCAATTGAGCTATAGACATTTCTCCGTCAAGAGACAGAGATTTCAAAGATTCGGCTTTGGCTCGGCTTCCCGCAACGGCTGTGATGTATTTGTCCAAAACTTGTTTCAAAGAAACGTCGGAGGCTTTTTTGCCTGCGGGCTTTTCGGTCGGATTTCCGTATTTATCGAAATATTTTATAGGATAGCCCAGTTTTTCCAGACTTGGTAAAACTTCTTCGCCTTTTCCGATAATTAAAATGGTCAGATTTTTCAGGTCAATCGTTTGGTTCAGAGCCGTAGGAATCTGTGCCGCTTCTACAGCGTTAATGTTTTTTAAATAATTTTTGTAGAAATCATCGGGAAGGTTTTCGCAGAACTGGTTGTATGCGAAATTTGCTACCGTTTCGGGTCTTTCCAAAGACAGAACGAAATTTCCTGTGTATTCGGCTTTTTTGGTGCTGAGTTCGTCTGCGGTCGGGGCGTTAGTCGTGATGTCTGCAATGTTGGAAATGAAAGCTGCCGCTGCGCTGTCGGTTACGTTGTTGCGCACTTTTGCAGTCGCAAGAAAATTCCCCATTCGTCTGTAACTATCGCTAAATCTGGAATATGCGCCGTAAGTCCATCCGTGTTTTTCCCGCAAATCTTTAAACAAACGACCTGACGAGCCGTCTCCCAAAATGCTGTTTCCGAGAATGTCAGGAAAATAATTTTTGTCTGCCTTTTTGATATTAATTAAATTAGAAACGCTGATAACTGATTGAGTAGCAGAAGGCAAATCGACAAAAGCAATGCTAACGCCTGATGTATTGGGTTTCAGCGCAGGAATGGACTGTTTTACTTCGCCTTTTTTCCAAGAACTGAAATACTTTTCAGCCAGCGTTTTGGCTTCGGCGGGTGTGATGTCTCCTACGAAAGTCAGATAAGCGATGTTCGGTTTGAAATAAGTATTGTAATAGTTTTTGAAGTCACCCAGTGTGATATTGTCTATGGTTTCAGGCGTTTTGTATTCGCCCCACATATCGTCTTTGCCGTAAAGCAGCACTTTGCGAACACGGTCGGAAATAGCATCGGGGCTTTTTTCATCGGCTTCCAAAGCGGTTTTCCACTGTTTTTTCAGTTTGTCCAATTCATTTTGATTGGAAAAAGTCGGATTGTAGAGCAGTTCCTGTACAATGTCCAGACTTGGAGTGAGTTGAGATTTCAGAGCGGAAACGCCCAACTGAGCGCTTGAATAATAAAAATCCGAGCCGAGGAAATCAATTTTTTCGTCCAATTGTTCTTTGGTGAAATTTTTTGTTCCTGCGCGGAGCATTTCGCCGAACATCTCAAGCATACCTGCTTTGTTGCCTTCTTTCACGCCATCCAAATCCAATTGGATTAAAGTTCTGACACGCGGCAATTTATGATTTTCTACAACGATGACTTTCAAGCCGTTAGAAAGCGTAAAATTTTCTGTTTTTCCGAAATTGATTGCGCTTTGCGGAAGCGATTTCGGCGGTTTCGTTCTGTCCACCTGCGCAAAAACGGAAGAAACAGAAACGAGGGCGACGCCCAGCGTATATAATATCTTTTTCATAATGTTCTATTTTTCAGGGGTTATGGTTAGTTTAACTCTTTGATTTTTACCTAAATATTCATTCGTTACACGCTTTACGTCATCAACGGTAATACTTTTGTAAATGTTTAATTCCGTATTAATCAAATGGGTATCGTGATAGAAAAGATTGCCGTTCGAAAGGGTTTCGTTTACACCCATTGAGGTCGAAAGATTATCAACGTAATCCTTTTCCAGTTTATGAATTTGCATTTCCAGTTCGGTCTGGCTGATCCCATTGGTTTTCAGCGCGTTGATTTCTTCATCAAGCGCAGCGCCTATTTGGTCTATTGTAACCCCTTGATTGGGAAGCGCCAAGACTAAAAATACACCGTAATCTTCGAGATTCCATTGGAAAGAAACGGCTTCCAAGGCGAGTTGCTTTTCATTTTTTATAACTTTCGAGAAACGGGAAGACTCGCCTCTGGAAAGGATATTCCCGATGATGGACAGCACGTAGGCATCTTTGTCTATTTGTTTCGGTGCGCGGTAGCCGTAAATCAAAGCGGGAACTTGGGCGTTCTTATCTTCTACGCTCACTGTAATTTCTTGATTGATAGGTTTTTCCACGACATTAGGTCTGACGATTTCAGTGCCTTTCGGAATCGGGGCAAAATAATCGTTAATGATTTTCTTGGTTAGCCCAATGTCAAAATCTCCTACAATCGTTAAAACTGCGTTGTTCGGTACGTAATAGGTTTTGTAGAAATGTACATAATCCTCTTCCGAAGAGGCATTCAAGTCGTCCATAGAACCGATGACCGCCCAATGATATGGGTGAGTAGGGAAAAGATTGTTCCACAAAACGCGGGTAATAGCATCTGTATAAGGCTGATTATCAATACGTAATCTTTTTTCTTCCTTTACAACTTCGCGTTGTGTGTCAATGCCTTCTTTTTCCACTTTGGCGTGCATCATGCGTTCGCTTTCCAGCCACAGCGCCGTCCCTATTTGGTTGGACGGCAGTACTTCGTGGTAGAAAGTGCGGTCTTGCTGGGTATTGGCATTGCTTCTTCCGCCTGCTTTTGCTATGTATTGGTCAAATTCTCCGCGTTTGATGTTGTCAGAACCTTCAAACAGCAGATGTTCAAAAAAGTGCGCAAAGCCTGTGCGGTTGGGTTTTTCATTCTTGCTTCCCACGTGGTAGGAAACTGATACGGCAACTACGGGATTGGTATTGTCGGGCGACAAAATCACATGCAAGCCGTTGGGCAAGTCGTATTCTTCAAACTTGATTTGTTGTCCGAAAACCGTTCCAACAAAGAGGAAGAATAAAATCGACAAGTTAAATTTAATTTTATTCATATATGTTTCAATTTTCTAATATTAGTAGTCATTTTTCAGATTTTGTTACAGAAAAAATGATTTTTTTGTTTCTATAAAAAACGGACAAATTTGATTTTAATTGCCTCAGTAATATAAAAAGAGGATTAAAATTTATTTAAATTCCGGATTTACAGCGTATTACTTCTTTCAAAATTTCCAAAACACCGTCTTCGTCATTGGATTTTGCCTCAAAGCGGGCAAGTTTTTTCAACTCGGGGTGCGCATTGCTCATGGCATAACTGAAACAGGCTTCCTGCATCATTTCCGTGTCGTTGAGGTAGTCTCCGAAAGCCATCGTTTCTTTGTTGGAAATGTGGAG
>JAITOO010000136.1 GCA_031289875.1 Flavobacteriaceae bacterium | reverse complement strand
AGGTCAAACCACTGTGCCTGAGGAAAAAGCGTTTTCAACAAAAAACTTTTCCCTGTCTGCCGCGCTCCCCAGAAAAAAACACTTTCATTTTCAGAACCTTCAAATATTTGCTTTCTTATATACATGGTCCAAATTTATTTTACTTTAAATTATCATGATATTTTAAAGTATACAATATACAAAGGTACTTATTTTTATTAGATTACAGAAATAAAAATCGACTAAAACTTTTTTTGAGGCGCTATTCTTTACTAAAAAAAGAGTCTATGTGTTCATCATGAGGTGTCTCGCTTTTATAAAAGGGAACGGAAGGTTACCAATATCATCCTCGCTACTAAGGACATTTTGCAAAATAGTGGTTTTTTAATCCGCTTTAGTAAAGGATAGCAGCTCAAAAAAAAGTTTGAACCAAAAAATCTTTTTTTTGTTGGAATACAAAAAAAAGTATTATCTTTATGGCGTATTAGTAATAATACATGCTCCCCTTAGTTGGGAAAGACTAAAGTTTACCCCTCAAAGGCAGAGGGTTTTTTTATATAAAGACATGGAACAAGAGAAACAAAAAGTGATCATTTATGTAGATGGTTTCAATTTCTACTACGGATTGAAGTCCAAAGGTTGGCGTAAATACTATTTGGAGTAACGGCATGAAAACACTTACCGACAAGAAATTGTATGAAGAATGTTTGCTGCCGGAAACGCTAGCACTTCCAGATGGCTTTGTTTTAAGCCGACCGAATAAATGAAATAATTTTTTTGAAATATTTTCCATTTTATTTATTAACTTTGTGCGTTTAAAAATTAATTATTCCGACTCAACAAATTTAGTAATTGTGAATACATATCCGAAAACTCAATGCAAACTTTGCAGATCAGATAGTGCATATCTTTTCACGACAAAGGTGTTACAGAAATATGATGTGCAATATTTCCAATGTAATTCCTGTCGTTTTATTCAAACGGAAAATCCATATTGGTTACAGGAATCTTACGGAAATGCCATCTCAAACTTAGATATTGGTATGTTAATGAGAAATCTTTTTTATAAAGAAATTACAGCAGATATTATCAATGCTTTGTTTGATAAAAAAAAGTCATTCTTGGATTATGGAGGTGGGTATGGTCTTTTCGTGCGATTAATGCGTGATGAAGGCTATAATTTTTTTCGTCAAGATAACTATTGTGATAATATTTTTGCCCAATATTTTGACATTAAAGATTTCAAAGAACCTGCAAATTTTGAGCTTTTAACTTGTTTTGAAGTATTTGAACATTTGCCGGATCCTCAGACAGAAATAGCTTTAATGCTTCAATATTCTCAATCTATCCTTTTTAGTACCAGTTTACAGCCTGCAATAAAATTTAACGCCTCAGACGACTGGTTTTACTTCTCTCCTGAGATCGGACAGCACATTGCTTTCTACACGAAGAAGTCTTTGCAAATAATAGCTGCAAAATTCGGACTGAATTTATATAGCGACGGAAAAGATTTACATCTCTTGACAAACAAAAAATGGAAATTTAATTGGCTTAAATATATTTCATTCAAAAAAAGACTAAAGTATCAGATACAAGGGAAATATTTTAATTCAAAACACTCATTATTATATAATGATTTTGAACATGTAAAAAATTTAATTTATAATACAAAATGAAACCTGCAAGTAAAAGTTGTGCCAAAGAGGATGAAAAGGAGATTGCATGTAAATCAAACAATGACAGTTCTTTTCACATGAAAATACTTTATGATAATCAAATATTTTCTTTACAGAATTTTGGCGGAATTTCAAGGTATTTTTATGAACTTATCCGAACGCTGCCAAAAGAAATCAATTACGATTTACCTATAATGTTTTCTAATAACCATTATATAAGGAATAAAGATATTACTTTTTTTAGAACATTCTTCCCTGATTTGAAATTTCAGGGAAAAACTACTTTAATAAAATTCTTTAATCATCACATACAAAAACGATATTTTAAGTCGGATTTCGATATTTTCCACCCAACCTACTATAATCCTTATTTTTTGGATTTTATTGGAAGTAAACCTTTTGTATTGAATATACATGATATGACACATGAAATTTATTCCTTGAAAACAAATAAAGACGATTGGTCTATAAAAGGGAAAAAAATTCTGGCGGAAAAAGCAAATCAAATTATTGCGGTCAGTGAAAATACCAAAAAGGATGTTGTTGACAGGCTTCATATCAATCCGGATAAAATAAAAGTGATATACCATGGATGCAGTTTAACTCCGAGTAGAGAAAAAACAATAAACCTTCCCAAGCGATTTCTGTTATTTGTGGGAGAAAGAAGCGGATATAAGAATTTTGCGAATTTGGCAAAAGCATTCTCTATTATTTGCAAGTCAGATTCGGAATTAAAACTAATCGTAACAGGAAAACCTTTCTTTCAGGACGAATTAAAACTTCTTTCGTCTTTAGGAATAGAAAAAAGCACATTCCATTTTATGGTAAATGATGAAGACTTTCTATCCCAACTTTACTCGGCTACGCTATCTTTTATATTTCCATCCATGTACGAAGGATTTGGTCTTCCGATTTTAGAAGCTTTTGCATGCGGTTGTCCGGTTATATTAAGCAATAGCAGTTGTTTCCCTGAAGTAGCAGGGAACGCAGGAGAATATTTTAACCCTGTGGATATTGATTCCATCGTTGAATCAATTAAACATGTAATCTACGATGATTCATATCGGAATAAATTAATTAATTTGGGTAAAAAACAGGCAGGTTTGTTTTCTTGGGAAAAATCGGCAGCCCAGACGCTTCAATTGTATCATTCAATTTTAGAACAAGAATCAAAATGAAAAAAAGAATTTTGGTAACCGGTGGAGCAGGTTTTGTCGGTTCGCATTTGTGTGAACGATTACTGAACGATAACCACGAGGTTATTTGTGTTGATAATTTTTTTACCGGTGATAAGAAAAACATCATTCATTTGATGGATAATCCGTATTTCGAACTGATAAGACATGACGTTACGATGCCCTATTTCATCGAATCGGACGAAATCTATAATCTGGCTTGCCCCGCTTCGCCTATCCACTATCAATTTGACGCTATTCAAACTGTTAAAACTTCTGTTATGGGGGCAATCAATGTATTGGGATTAGCCAAAAGGACAAAGGCAAAAGTGTTACAAGCATCTACCAGCGAAGTTTACGGCAACCCTATTGTGCATCCCCAGCAGGAAACCTATTGGGGAAACGTTAATCCGATCGGCATTCGCTCCTGTTATGACGAGGGTAAACGATGCGCCGAGACTTTGTTTATGGATTATCACCGCATGAATCAGGTTAAAACAAAGATTATCCGGATATTTAACACTTACGGCCCGCGAATGCATCCTAACGATGGCCGGGTAGTTTCCAATTTTATTATCCAAGCGCTACGCAATCATGACATCACGGTCTACGGCGAGGGATCACAAACACGCAGTTTTCAGTATGTCGATGACCTGATTGAAGGCATGATACGCTTTATGAATGCGGACGATTCTTTTATAGGCCCCGTAAATATTGGAAATCCCGGTGAGTTTACCATCTTGGAACTGGCCAAAAAGATTATTCAACTCACAGGCTCCTCCTCCCGTGTTATCTTCAAACCTTTGCCACAAGACGACCCTTTGCAGCGAAAGCCGGACATCACCTTAGCGAAGACGAAGCTCAACTGGACGCCTCAGATACAATTGGAGGATGGTTTGTTGAAAACAATTGCTTATTTTAAATCTATCTATTTTTAATCGCCATGCATGATTCCTCTACTCCTATTTTATTTTTGATATTCAACAGATTAGACACGACTAAACATGTTTTTAACATAATCCGACAACAAAAGCCCAAATATCTTTTTGTGGCAGCCGATGGACCAAGAAAGAACAAACCTGGAGAAATCGAATTGTGCCAACAAACACGCAATGTCATAAAACAAATTGATTGGGATTGTGAATTGAAAACACTTTTCAGAGAAGAAAATTTAGGTTGTGGAAAAGCTATCAGTTCCGCCATTACTTGGTTTTTTACATATGTTGAACAAGGCATTATCTTGGAAGACGACTGCCTCCCTCATCCGGATTTTTTTCCTTATTGCCATGAATTATTGGAAAAATACAAAGATAACGACCATATCATGTCTATTAGTGGCAATAATTTCCAGGGAGGAATTGAACGTGGCAATACATCTTTTTATTTTTCAGCATTTA
>JAITOO010000228.1 GCA_031289875.1 Flavobacteriaceae bacterium | reverse complement strand
TTTTCCTTGTTCAGGCGCAGCATTCCGCCGTTTGACAAAGGGGCAGAGACGATGAGGCTTCCGCTGTTTTGAAAAATCTTAGAGTATTGATAATCCGCCTGATTGCTCAGCATTTGAGGCTCAAAAACAAGTCCGGAGTTGAGCGAAACATTTACATCGGGAAGTTGCTGATTTCCGGCAATTTTGTAGTTATATTCCTGCGTTTGTTCGTTGAGGCGTGCGGCGAGAATTTGCAGATTGTTTTCGTTTGCATGTGAGAGGCATTTTTCCAGACTCCATTTTTCCTGCGCAAAGACGAGATTTGAAATAAGTATCAGAGTTATAAACAGATGGCTTCTTGTTTTCATTTTTGGTTTCAGTTTCGCCGGTTTATTCATTCGTAAGAATAAAAAATCTGCCTGAACTGATAGAAAATTCTTTCCATCAGTCGGAGGTCTTCGGTTACGATTTCTGCCGAGCCGCGCATTTCCTTGTCGAAAGGCAAAATTTTGTTATAAGTAGTTTTCAGTTCGTTGGGAAGGCTGACCTCGACGTAGTAATTACCTTTGTCGTCGGGAGTTAGCGAAATGTTTTTTACTTTTCCTATCACAATTCCATATTCCTGAAATCTGAAATTGTCTAATTTAATCAGCACTTTTTGTCCCGCCTTGATTTTGCCTGAGTTTTGCGAAGGAACTATCGTCTTGCCAATCAGGTTTTTGGAATCGTCGGGAAAAAGGGACATCACAACATCGCCCTGTTTCACGAATTGATTTTCTCCCCAAAACTCTTGAAAACTGATTTTTCCGTTTATCGAGGCAGACAAAATACAGGTCTGCATCCACTGATTTAGGGTTTTCCGAAGTTGTTCCAATGCCTGTAATGCGTTCTGCAACAGCGTGGTGTCGTCTCGGTGTTTGTTGATGTCCGTTCCTTGCAGGCTTTTTTGCGAAGCCGCCAGACCTTCCTGCGTTTGCGACAGAGACAAGTCAATGTTTTGATAATTCTGCTGCGCTTGAAACATTGCGATTTTCTTCTGTTCCAACTCCACCTGAGAAATCACGCCTTGATTGTATAACTGCTGATTGCGTTCATAATCCTTCTGCGCCAATTTATATTTAGCGGATTCTAATTTTTTCTGATTTTGTAAAAATTTCCATCGGTTGCGGTATTCTGCCGAAGTCTTTTCCGAAGCCAGCGTTTCCACCGAATAGGGCTGCAAATCCTTGTACAAAACGTAGTCTGTGTAGGCTTTTTCAAAGGAGATATAATCGAGTTGGATTTCTCCCAAAGCGAGATTTTTCGTTAGCTCAACAGGAAACCGGAACAAAACATGATTGATTTTCAGGGTGTCCAATATGGTTTTGAGCCTGATAACATCTTGATAATCAGCAGAAGATTCTATGCAGGCGAGATATGCTCCTTTTTTTACGTTTTGATGATTGGTTACCCATATTTTCACCAACCTTCCGTCTGTTCTTGCTTGGATTTTTTCCGGCGGATTTTGAGTGGTAATAACTACCTGAGCAGGAATAAATTCGGGATATTTCACCAGCCATGAAACGAGCAGAATCAGCACAAGGACGGCGCATATCCAAGTAATACCCCAGCGGACAAGCCCATGCGGCGGGCGGCTCAAAACTTCCTGTACTGCTTCGCTTCGTAATTCCATGTTGTTTAAATCGTTCATTTTGTTATCGGTGTGATTTACAAATTTTGATTTTCCATTCCATAAAACTTTATAGCTTTTTGTTTGATTGGGTTTTTGCTCCATTCTTCCCACTCGGCGGTGTATGGGTTGTAGCCGCATTTTAACGGTTTGGAATAAATATTTTGAGGTTCTTCCGTGTAGGCGCGGCAGTCTGTGCAAATGTAGCGGAATTCGCAGTCTTTGCAGACGGCGATTTGGTCTTTGGTGATATTCCAGTATTTTTTGAAATTCGGATGAGCAAGGGCTTCTTCCAAAGAGGTATCTTTTATGTTTCCAAAACTCTGAGGCATGGAAGGGCAGTTGCGGATGTTGCCCTCGGCGTCTATGGAGATTTTTCCTGCCAAACACGTATTGAAATGATGCGATTCATTATATAAACGTGAATTGCAGAAAAAATAATTTGCATTGATAATGCTGCATGATTTACAAGTAGTTTGTTTCTTATCAGCGTAATGTACTTTCATGAAATTATCTTTAACTATCTTTTCAAAAGGTGATGAATAAACGATTGTTTGACCAAGAACCGGATAATCAAAACCTAATTTTAACAAATCATTTTCATTCAAAGTTTCATCATACATAAATAATAACGAAACGAATTTTATTTTACTTGATTTCATAATGTGGAATAAAAAACGTTTTATATTTTTCAAATTTGTTTTTGCATAAATATTTACGTGCAGTGCTTCGGTTTTAATGGATTCAAGTTGAGAAGTAATCTTCTCATAATCAACATCTAATGAATTTAGTTCAAGAATGCAATTGATAGACAACTCGCAGCTTAAACAATAGTCAGAATAAACAAAATTTTTCGGGTGGTCTGTAATAAAACCAAATTCATTATTTACCAAAAAAGTAATATATGATTTGAAAATTTCTTTGCTTTCCATGTCAATTTCATTTTTCACATTTTCAATTGAATTGATTTCTAATTTTTTTATGACCTCAGTTAATGAATTGGGAATGGGAAAATAACCACCTCTTTGTACATCAACAATTATTGACTGCCGAAAACCTTGTACAACCTTGCAACTCGCAAATAATTTTAGGAACATACTAATTAATTTTCAAAATAGGTTTATAGTAAACACCTACAAGATACTGCGTATTCTGTTTTTTTACCGTTTTAATGATATTAACAGGTGCTTTTTTTATTTTTTTCTGTACGATAGAACGGTCAATCTTCATAAACTTATTTAAAAATCGTTTTCAATTAGGTAATCAGCAATATCATTTTCAATATTTAAACCATAATCGGACATTCCGCCAAATTGCCCCTGCGGATTGACTTCGAGGAAATAAAAATTATCACCTTTGTCTTTCATTATATCAATAGAGCCGGTATGTAGATTAAAACTTTCCATAAAATCAATCAATTTCAATTTGATGAATTCCGGCAATTCAAATTTCATTATTCGATTTGGACGATTATAATCATAAACTCTGAAATCCACGTTTGTTTGCTGATTATGTGATGAAAAAATTGCAGAACTGTAAAATTTTCTCAAAAAATAAAAAATTCTCAACTCAACGTCTTTATTTATATTGCTTTGAAAAATTGAAGGGAAAAATAAATTTTCTTGATTTTTGATGTCTTTTTTTTCGATTTTTGTCGTGTATGTGCAATGAATTTCATTATTTTCATGTAAAACATATGGATTGTTCAGATTTTTTGAAATGATGTTGTCTTTATTTTCGTTGTAGAATTTTTTTAGAAAATTTTTCTTATTAGTAACATTCGTATTTGGGATTTTCAGTCCACATTCTTTCGCCTTTTTCAACTGATGCGCTTTTGATGGATACGGATTTATAAAAGGCGGAATGTTTAACCATTTCTTTGTTTGAATAGTCAGCATGAGATATGAAGACAAGGTCTCAAATTCCGTTTTCAGATAATCATTTTCTTTCAGATTTTCGGAAAACACATATTGATAGTTTAACCATCTTCGATACCAGACAATATTAATATTTTCTAAAAGTTCATTTTTGAAAAATATCTGTTGTTTATTTATGTCAATATTGAAAGGTTTTTCAAGTAAATCCAAACCATAAATCACTTTATAGTTTGCATTTTTACTTTCCAATTTCGAAATAACATTTTGAGAGGAAGGGTCATATTTTTCAGTCAGTATCAGAATCATGAACTGCTTTTAACAAATTGAACTCAATCTTTTTGCCGTCAATAGTATTGAAAATCATTCGTACAAAACCGTACTCATAATTATAGTAAAAAATCGAACTTGTTTTTCCAAGATTTGGAATATCAGTATCTGCCTGAATTTTAACGCATTCTATTTCCTGATTTCCGAGTTTATAAACAACAGGCATGTCAAGCGCTTTATAGTAACTTGTTGAGGTTCTTTCGCCTTCCCATTCTATCCATTTTTTATTCCCCCATTTATCATTAAAAGTAAGAGAATACATCCAATCTTTGCTATTATTTAAATAATAAGGAAAAGCATTTAATTCAAGTAATTTATAGGATCTCGGTGGATGTATCCAAAATTTGTAATTATTTTGAATAAATCCTGTCATTTCATAATGTGTCATCATTTTTGTTCCATCTTGTTTTTCTTCATAATAGTTTCTTTCACAGTCGCTCATTGACTTACAATAATCATAAGTTATCGTATTTTGTCCAGGATTAAAGGAAGTGAAATTAAAGTATTCCAACCTCAGAATATTATTCTTTGAAATAGCACTGTCTGCAATTATTTCGTAAAAAAGAATGTATCTGTCAAAGTTTTTATTTTTACAAAAAATATCTTTGTTCTCTGCTTGTCCAAAGCCGAAGGCAACAAGGAAGAGACAACTGAAAGAGAGGAATATTTTCAGATTCCTCTCATTGGGGTTGGTTTTTTTTTTAAAATTAATCATCTGTCAAGATAAACAAAAGCTCCTGTCATGGAAATAAGATTCCCATTTGAATTAAAAGACGCTTGACATCCCCCGTAACATTGCCATGTGTCAGGTAGATTTGTACCATCAGTAATACCATTTGCCCCACCGTTTGTAGATTTTAAAGCTACAAGGGTTAATTTTTTTAAATTTTTAACTTTTTTGTCCATGATCTTTTTCAATTTTAAATTAAACTTCTATTATAAATACCGTATAATTTTCGCGAAAAATTATGGTGTAAAGGTAATAAGGTTTTTTGTTAAAAGTCAATGGTTTAACTTGCGAATTTTGCATAAAAAAGTTGAAAATTTTGCAAGGTTTTATTGCTTTATTTTCAAATTCCTGTTGTTCATCAATGATTGGGAGTAAAACGCAAAAAAGTCTTCATCTAATATTTCGGAAATCTCACACAACAAATCCGTGTATATGTAATCAGCATTGTAGTAATTCAGCCAGTCAATAAAACAAGGATGCGAGAAATCTCCAGCCTCTGTGGTAAGTACTAAAATCATTCTTTGTTACATTGGTTAAAATCCTCATCTTTCAGCGAAGGCAAACCAATTTCGCTTCTTAAAGAGTCCGATATTTTCCGGTCTTCCAAGCAGGGTTTCCCCCACTGTGTCCCATAAATTCCGCGTTTTTCAATTCCTTTTTTGAGAAATTGAAAGACGTAGTATTTATCTAAAACAAATGCAAAACCTTCTCTTTTTAAATTTCCTTTATTCACTTCGTTTAAAAGTAAATAAAAAGAATCTTTATCTTTAACAATTCTTTGCGGATTATGTAATAGAACAGCTCCAACGGCTGCTTGAACACATGTTCCTCGATAAGATTCTCCCAAATTTTTTTTATTAGGGGCGCCGTGTTGTTTTATGAAATCAATAATTTTTATGAAATTTAAAGAGTCCATTTCCATGCTTTTTTTTGTTCCTATAGAAGAACCATATAAGCCACTCGTCCTAATTCCTTGGTCGAAACCAAAAATTTGGCACAATTCAAGAGCTAAACTGTCTTGTTCTTTATTTACTGTTATAGTATTGTCTGTTATTTTACTGCGTGTGTTACAAGAAATCATTATAAATATACAGAGAATTAAAAAAGATAATTTTTTCATTTTTTGAAGATTTATTTTTTACAAAAGTAACATCTTATTGGGAGAATAAGAGTTAAAGAGAGGTTAAAAAACCTCTCTTTAATTCTTAATACTCAGATGTCCATATCAAATGTGCCCACATATTTACCGTCTTCAGTATATTCAGCTTCCCAAGCCCCTGTTTGGCGTATTGTTGTAGTTGATGTACCCCCTGTTATTGAAGCAAGTTTTGATTTTTTCACTTCAAGTTTTTCGATTTTTTTTAATTTTAAATTAAACTTCTATTTTTATTTTATTAACTATGTATAATTTTCGCGAAAAATTATGGTGTAAAGGTAATAAGGTTTTTTGTTAAAAGTCAATAGTTTAATTTGCGAATTTTGCATAAAAAAGTTGAAAATTTTGCAAGGTTTTATTGCTTTATTTTCAAATTCGGCTTAATGGACATTTTTTAGGCTGCAATCTATGGAAAGCCTTATCTTTATAGCATTTAAGACAGGTCAAAGGTTATGAAACAAAAAAGTGCTTTTATTGTGAGAGTTCCAAGGTAAAG
>JAITOO010000123.1 GCA_031289875.1 Flavobacteriaceae bacterium | reverse complement strand
GGCAAAGCCAACAATACCAAAGGCTTGGCAATGCCACGCGTGCATCTGACCGAAAGCGACCATCTATATCCGATGTTGCCCTCAGCTTATGATAAAACCGTTGAAGACGCAAAACATACCGGTTTGCTGGTATGGAATGTGAATGCTGCCTTTATGAAAGGTGCAGGATTGTATTATTGGGACGGCAATCAATGGGTTTGCATTCCAACGACTTGAAAACAAAAATGTGGAAACACTGTGAAATGTTGTTGTCCACTGTTAATTTTTTAAATAAATATATAATAATGAATATAATAAAGTTAAATTATTTTTTGTTGCCGATTTTATTATTTTCGGCAATGAGCCTGAAATCTCAGGTAACCATAGGCTCAGGTGAAGTTCCCGAAGCAGGGGCTGCCTTGCAGTTGAAAAACATACCCAACGTTACGGACGGCTCTGCCAATTCAGACAAAGGGCTGGGCTTGCCGCGCCTCTTGCTTGCAGACTTGAACGACCTCGCACCGACAGTAACAGCCGCCACGCCGCAACAACAAGCAGACCATACCGGTTTGATGGTTTATAATATAGGCGATTGTCCGGGCGTTTATATCTGGACAGGAATGAAATGGGCAAAATTGGGAGAACCTTGTGCCTCCAAGTCTATATTGGGTTTGAATTGTGCCGGTATCAATCCGGATGTAATAGACGGTAAGATAGGCATATCATTGACTAAAACAGTATCTCTGCCTTATACTGTAACCGGAGCGCCCTACGTATTGGTAGCAAAGGAGATAGGACCCGTGAACGGCATAACGGCAAAAATCGCAGCGCAAACTTTGCCCGTAGGCTCGGGGAATATAAGTATAACCTTGTCGGGAACTCCAAACACATCAAGCCTGGTTAATTTCCCCATAGAAATAGACAGTACATCATGCAGCAAGCTGTCGCTGGACATTTCTCAGGACGTTGTTACGCCTGCGGATTGTGGAAACGGTTCTACGGGATTCGTGTTCCAGCAGGCAGGAGTATGGTATGCGGTAGGTTTGGGAACGTTTAGTGGAAAGAAGGTTGGCAAGGTATATGGACCTTTCGCTACGGAAGATGAGGCATTAAGAGAGCCTAATGCGATTCAGCTTTGTACAAATGGCAGTTTAGGTTTCCGTTGCCTACGTTTTTACAACCGTCAGGGAACCAGCGTAATAAGCAGTGATTATTTCACATTCAATTCTACGTCTGGGAATTTGGGAGGTATATTTCTTGTAGTTGCAGGTACCGGTTGTACTGAGACTCTCAAGGCAAATCCCGGTGAAGTGTTACTACTCAAGGAGCCGTACACTTCGAACGCATATACTATGGGCGCTGTTAAGGCTACTACAGATGGAAACTTGTATCTTGGTGCTAATCCGGCGAGCCCGGCTACATTGACAAATAAATCGTTGAAATAAACAAGACGAAAAGTTTCAAATGAAAAAAAAATCCCCGAACTTAATCGGGGATTTTTTTTAGTTTTATAACTCACACATCGACTTAATGTTCATAATCAACCACTACGCTGTCTTTTCCGGATTTGATTTTAATCCCGTCCTTGCCGATATTGATGTTCACATTGTCTTTGCCTGACTTGATTTTGACACCGTCTTTGCCTATCGAAACATTGTCTGCTTCGTTTCTGTAACTTACTTCACCATTGCAGGTTAGGCACTTCAAAGAGTCGTTTTCCAGTTTGTACAAAGCGTTAGAATTGTAATAATCGTCGTAGCTGTTATTGCTCTGTTGATGATAAACCTTGAATATATTGTCGGCTCGTACATATTTACCATCAGGAACCAACAACGTCAGTTCAATGTTCTGCTTTTTGTAACCTTCGCTTTTTGACAGGCTGAGATAGGAATTTAAATCTAATTGATTTCCATGCAGTTGGTAAATATAGTTAATTTTTTCCACGTTTTTCTGCGCATTTTCATCGTCAGAACCCGAAGAAGTCGATTTCAACGCCAGATAATATTGATTATCAGGACTTTTGTCTATCCGCAAATCTTTGTTTATCTTGGAATACAAGCTGTCTTTGGAAAACTTGAAATCGTCTATATGAATGAATTTTGAAGAAAATGAAGAGTTCAAATCGTTCCAGTCATTCATTTTTACATTCAACGTATCAGTCTGTGTATTAAGTATATATTTATTCTTGGTTTCAATCGTACTGCTAAATTGGGAAGTTATCAAGGCAACGGTCATCACTATTAAAGCGAGGGTAGCGATGAGCCAGACGGCAAAAATCCCGATAAGGGTCGTAGTGTTCACTTTCATCACGCTTTTGTTAGCTATGATTCTGACGCCCAAATAAATAAATCCCAAAGCAATAAAAAACACCGAAATGGCGGACAAAATTATCATGGCGTAAAACTGCCATGAAGTGTCAAAATACAGTTTGAAATATAATAAATTGTTTCCTGCAATAGAGAAAGCAAAAGCGGTGGCAAAATAACCGATAAACAACGATATTCCTGTGATTATCAATATGACGCCGATAAGAATCAGCACAATTCTCAGCACGATTTTAAAAATTTCTTCCAAACCGTTGCTCGCTTTGGCGATGTTCTTTTTCGCCTTGCCCGAATATTCGGAAATGTCCTCTTTACTGACGTAATCCTTTATGGAACTGAAATTTACAGGTTTGCCTTTCATTTTCAATTTGTCGGAAGTAGTCGAAGCTATCGGCATGATAATCCAGCAGATGATGTAGGCAACTACCAGAAACGGCGCAACTCCGTCGAAAAGCCAGGCGAACAGCGCCCACAGCAGAAAAAGCGTCAGCCGTCCCCAAGTGGATTCGATGCCGAAAAAATGCGAAACCCCACTGCACACGCCGCCGAGAATCTTGTCATTGGGGTCTCGGAACAGTTGTCTTTGATAAAACCGCCGACTTCCGTCAAAAGCAGATTTTGCAGCAGAATTTTCCTCATTATCTTCCTGTTCATCAGACTGATACTGCTCAGGCGTACCCATAATTTCAATCATCTTATCAACATCTTTGACATCAATGACTTGACGGAAATTTCCGAGCCATTCCTTGAACAGTTCTGCGATGCGCATTTCCACGTCTTTGATGATTTCATCGGCATCGTCGCCCTCGTTGTTGAGGGAAGTTTTCACGTCATTCAGGTATTTTTGCAATTTTAGAAAAGCGTCTTCTTCAATAAAAAAAGACAGACCGCCCAAGTTGATAGAAATAGATTTATTCATGGCTTTGTGTTGATTTATAATTAGTTATAATATTTACGGAATGAGACAAATCTTGCCATGTTTGAGCAAGTTCTTTCAAAAATTCTTCTCCTTTCGGAGCAATTTTGTAGTATTTTCTCGGTGGTCCGGAGGTTGATTCTTCCCACCGGTAGGTGAGGAACCCCGCGTTTTTAAGCCTTGTGAGAAGCGGATAAAGCGTTCCTTCAACCACGATGAGCCTGCCTTTTTTTAGTTCGTTGATGAGGTCGGAAACGTAGGCATCTCCGCGTCTGATGATGCTTAAAATACAGTATTCCAACACGCCTTTACGCATCTGCGCTTTGATATTTTCTGTGTTCATTTTTAAAATTATTGTTAAAAGCCTTTGCAAATATATGAATAATATTTAGTATTATGCAATACAAGATAATTATTTTTTTAATTTTTTGGTTCCTGTCTTTTCAATTATACCTATTACAAACAAAAAACAAATCAATCTGAAAAAACAAAAAATATTCCTTTGCGTTGAAAAATACGCTGCTTATAAAAAAAAAACATATTTTTGCAAAAATTTTTACAAATGAATTTGGTAATTGTAGAGTCGCCTGCTAAGGCAAAAACTATAAAAAAATTTTTAGGTCAAGGTTTTGAAGTAGAGTCAAGTTACGGTCATATCACCGATTTGGCAAAGAAAGATATGGGGATCAATATGAAAAATTTAGACCCTATTTATGAAATTTCTCCTGACAAAAAAGAGGTCGTAAAAAAACTCAAAATTTTAGCTTCCAAAGCAGATACCGTTTGGCTTGCTTCCGATGAAGACCGCGAGGGAGAAGCCATTGCATGGCATTTGTACAACCAACTGAAACTGAAACCTGACAATACTAAACGCATTGTTTTTCACGAAATTACCAAAAATGCTATTCAAAACGCCATCAAAAATCCGAGAAATATAGACATCAATCTTGTCAATGCACAGCAGGCGAGGCGTGTGCTGGACAGGCTTGTAGGCTTCGAGATGTCCCCGATTCTCTGGTCGAAAATCAAAACAGGCTTGTCCGCAGGGCGTGTGCAATCTGTTGCGGTACGCCTGATTTGCGAAAGAGAAAAAGAAATCGAAAATTTTGTTCCCGTTTCTGTTTATAAAATTGAGGCAAATTTTCTCAACAAGACCAAACAAATTCTAAAAGCTAAATTAGATACTGATTTTGAACAATATAGCCAATCGCTGGACTTCATCAAAAAGTCCAATGGCAAAGATTTTTCCGTTTCCGATATTGACGTAAAACCGGGGAAACGCACACCGTCTGCGCCGTTCACCACTTCCACCTTGCAGCAGGAAGCCTCTCGGCTGGGCTTTTCCGTAAGCCGCACCATGCGGTTGGCGCAGTCTCTGTACGAATCGGGGCACATTACTTACATGAGAACGGACAGTGTCAATCTCTCTCAGGAAGCGATTAACGCTGCAAAAACTGTAATTACTGAAAATTTCGGAGCAAAGTACTCGCATTCAAGACAATATACCACTAAAAGCAAATCTGCACAAGAAGCTCACGAAGCCATTCGTCCGACCAATCTGGCAGTGCAGGCGGCAGGAGCAGACGAGGCAGAGAAAAAACTTTATCATCTCATTTGGCGCAAAACACTGGCTTCTCAGATGTCTGATGCTCAATTAGAAAGAACTGCTGTAGAAATTTCCGCTTCGGGAATAAAAGAAAAATTTATAGCCAAAGGCGAAGTTATCATTTTTGATGGATTTTTGAAACTCTATCAAACTCAGAACGATACGGACAATTCCGAAGACGAAGACGACGGATTGCTGCCGAAAGTCCAAGTAGGAGAAATTTTGCAGTTGGAAAAAATGTCAGGTATGGAAAAATTCAGCCGTCCTGCGCCGAGATACAACGAAGCCGCTTTGGTGCGTAAACTCGAAGAATTGGGCATCGGCAGACCGTCCACTTATGCGCCGACGATTTCTACCATTCAAAAAAGAGACTATGTTGAAATTCGGGATTTAGAACCAAAACATCGGAAAATTAAAATTATAGAACTCCAAAATCACGAAGTGAAAGAAAGTACGCAGACCGAAAATTACGGCGGAGACAGACGAAAGATGATTCCGACGGATATAGGGCTGGTTGTCAATGAGTTCCTTACCAAACATTTTCCCAATATTTTAAATTACGGTTTCACCGCCAAAGTCGAAGAAGATTTTGACGAAATTGCCGATGGAAAAGAAGACTGGAAAAGCGTTTTGACCGATTTTTATTCTGATTTTCATTCCAATATCGAAAAGACCAAAGAAACCGCAGAACGCGCCACAGGAGAGCGGTTACTCGGCAAAGACCCCGAAAGCGCAAAGAATGTTTATGCCAGAATTGGGCGTTTCGGTCCTATGGTTCAAATCGGGGAAGCCAACGATGAGGAAAAACCCAAATTTGCAAGCCTTCAAACGGGGCAATCCATTAATTCCATTTCTTTGGAAGAAGCTTTGAAACTGTTTGAACTTCCGAGAAATCTCGGCGAATATGAAGACAAAAAAGTAGAAGTTAATGTCGGGCGGTTTGGACCTTACGTCAAGCATGACAATAAGTTTGTTTCTCTGAAACCCAAAGAGGGAGACGATGTGGCAACTCTCACGCTCAATCGGGCGATTGAATTGATTGAAGCCAAAAGAGAAGCCGACCGCAATAAATTTATCAAATCTTTTGAAACAGAAAACTCTGTTATTGAGATACTTAACGGTCGATGGGGAGCATATATCAAACAGGGAAAGGAAAATTATAAAATCCCGAAAGGGGCGGAAGCAGAAAAATTGACATTGGAAGAGGTGAAAAAAATTATTGCCGAAGCAGGAACGAAAACATCAAAAACATCAAAAACATCAAAGACAACGAAAAAAACGGCAGCTTCTGCTAAAAAAACGACGAAAAAAACAACTAAAACCGCTTCAAAAACAGCAAAAACCAAAAAATCGTGAGCGCCTTAGAAAAATTTTTGCAACCTGTTGAAGAATCGTTGATTTATTCCCGTCCGAACTATATCGGGCATAAAATCCGTTTGTATTGGCAGGAACGTTTGGAAGAAAACAGCATTGCGCTGGTCGGCTGCCCTGATTTGCGCGGTGCGGAACACGAAAAGGAGTTTTCTAACATCAAGAAAATTCGTGAGGAATTTTACCGTTTGACGTGGAATGACTGGTCTTTTTCCGTGTACGATTTGGGAGACATCATTCCGGGCGAAAGCCTTTCCGATACGCATTTTGCGCTTAAAGAAGTTTTAACGGAGCTGTTTGAAATGAAAGTTTTTCCGATTGTTTTGGGCGGAAACATGAGTTTGAATTATGCTGTGTATGAAGCGATGAAAATTTTTGATATTCCATTGAATTTCACGGCAATAGATTCACATATTCGCTTTGCGGACATCAAGCAGGAAATTTCGGAAGAAAATTATCTTCCCAAAATGATTTTGGAAGAACCGGGCGCACTGTTCCATTTTTCCAATATCGGATACCAGAGTTATTTTGTTACTAATCAAGTACTTGCGACTTTGGACACGTTGGATTTTGAATATTTCAGATTAGGAAACATAACCCGAAATCCGGAAAATGCCGAGCCTGTGTTTAGAAGTTCGGACTTTGTCGGAATCAATTTAAATTCCGTCGAATATTGTGATGAAAGCCTTGCGGCGGGAAATTCTGCTAATGGATTCAACAGCAGAGAAATATCCGCTTTGGCGAGATATGTCGGATTGTCTGCGCAGGTAAAATCCGCAGGAATATATAATTTTTTAGGTTTCTCACACAATAAAATGCCTGAAAAATTAGTTTCAGAGTTATTGTGGTATTTGATTGACGGCAGAAACCAGCAACAATATTACAAAAACGAAAAAGAAGAATATATTAAATATATTGTGTTGCACGAAGATAAAGAGATAGTCTTTTTAAAAGACAAGTATGTGGACAAGTGGTGGCTTGTGGTTAATTTTGACAACGGAAGTGTGCCGACGACATTAGTTCCGTGTTCGGAAGAAGACTACCAAAACACGCTGGAAGGAAATCTTCCTGACCGATATTGGCGGACGTTTAAACGTTTTTTATGATTTTTATCAGATAAAATATAATAATTTACTATATTTCATCGTTAAGAGATTTTAGATATTTAAAAAATTATACTTTGGTATAAATAAAAAAAAAAGTAATTTTGACACAATTTTTGAACGAAACTAAGTTATAATGAAAAAAATATTATTACTGTTATTGGTTTTAACATTGGTAGTTTCCTGTAAATCTTTGAGAAAGGGAAAAACAGGGAAACCGGGAGAACGGGGAGAAGTTGTTACTTCTCATAAAAATCAAAATTGGATTTCGGAACGTCCCATAGGAATGGTTCCTATTCCCGGTGGCGCTTTCGTATTAGGTCAATCCGATATGGATTTCAACGCAACGGAAGTCAAAGCGCTTCAAACAACCGTTACGATTTCTTCTTTCTATATGGATGACACCGAAGTTACTAATGCAGAATACAGACAATTTATAAACTACGTGCGCGATTCCATTGTCAGAACTCTTTTGGCTGAAAAAGCAGGAACTGAGAGCAGCGGAAAAGGAAAAGGAGAAGGCATCGGAGACTATGCGTACAGAAGCAAAAAATCAGAAAAAGAACAATCCGCTTATCAAAAATTTCTGGAAGAAAAAGGCGGTAGAGACGGCTACGATAACGTTGGAAAAGAATTAGACTGGTCTGTTCCTTTGGAATGGAATCCTGAAAGATACCCCGACGTAGCGTATGCAGAAGCTATCGAATCTGTCTATTATACTCCTGAGGAACGGTTTAACGGAGAAAGGGTTATTGACGGAAGAAAATTGGTTTACAAATTTTCTTGGTTAGACCAATTGGAAGCCATAAGAAAAAAAGGGCGTGGCAAAGGCTTGATAAAAACAGAAGCCATCGCTATCTATCCTGATACTACTGTTTGGTTGCGGGATTTCAATTACTCTTATAACGAGCCTTTGTTTGAGCAATATTTTTGGCATAAAGCTTTTAAAAATTACCCCATAGTCGGCGTTACTTGGAATCAGGCGAGAGCTTTTTGCGCATACAGCACCAAAAATAAAAACGATTGGAATCAAAGCAGAAAAAAGAAAAAAGATAAAGTTTTTGAATATAGACTGCCTACCGAAGTAGAGTGGGAATACGCTGCAAGAGGTGGTTTGGAAAACGCTCCATACCCTTGGGGAGGACCTTACCTGATTGACGACAGAGGTTGTTATTTGGCAAATTTTAAACCAAAAAGAGGCGACTATATAGAAGACCATGAAAAAGCTAACTATATGTACACTGCCCCTGTAAGATCTTTCCACAAAAACGGTTTTGGATTGTACGAGATGGCTGGCAACGTTTCCGAATGGACAGGTTCTGCTTTCAACAACAGTTCCTACACTATTGCTTCCACCATGAATCCTTATTTGGGCAACAGGATTGAAGATGCAAGAAAAGTTATCAAAGGAGGCTCTTGGAAAGACATCGGCTATATGTTGATGGTGGGTGAAAGAGACTGGGAACACAAAGATTCGGCACGAAGCTATATCGGTTTTAGACGCGTGCAGTCTATTCCTGAGGGCTTGAAAGTAAAATACCCTCAAATAAAAAAATACAATAAAGGAAATTAATTATTACGTAAATAAATAAAATTAATAAAAGCTAATTAAAAAAAATAAAAAGTATGGCAGCAAAAGCAAGCAAAAGAGAAATTAGATTAAACACGTTCTACTCTTTGGGAGCATCAGTGGTCATTATAGGCGCTCTGTGCAAGATGACACATTTCAATTTCGGAGGATATTTAGACAGTAACTGGGTGTTAGCCATAGGGTTAATAGTAGAAGCCATAGTGTTCATTGTCTATGCTTTTTGGAGTCCGCCGGAA
>JAITOO010000029.1 GCA_031289875.1 Flavobacteriaceae bacterium | reverse complement strand
TTGCAGAATGCGCAGCCCTTACTGTTCGAACAACTGATTTATCCTTCGTTACAGAAAATTGTGGATGAAATTGTTACAGAACCGATTGATGAAACTTTTGAACTGTTTTTTCTGAGGATAAAGGCAGAAGAACTGATTTGCCGACTGTTGATGGAATTGGAAAAGCGGGATGAAAAACACCTTTATGCTTTAAACATTCAGGATATACAAACCATTTACAAAGTAAAAGAACGGATGCTTGAACATCCGGGAACTCCGCCGGTTATTAAAGAATTGGCAGTTTGCGCCAATATGAGTCCCTCCAAACTGAAACGTTTATTCAAGCAAATTTTCGGCGACAGCATTTTCAGTTATTATCAACAATTCAGGATGAAAGAAGCCGCCCGTTTGTTGAAAGATGAAAAGTTATCTGTTTCGGAAGTGGGTTATCTACTGGGTTTTACCAATTTAAGCCATTTTTCAAGAGTCTTTAAAGAACATATCGGAATGAAACCGAAACAATACAGTCGGGGTTAAAATTAAAAATAGTAAGCTCCAACAAATCAGTACATTACTTCCCAATTTTCTCATAGGAAGCTTTGATGCCTTTAATCAGAGAAGAACTGAAACCTTGATGTTCCATTTCATTCAATCCCGCTATGGTACAGCCTTTCGGCGTGGTTACCTTATCAATTTCCTGTTCGGGGTGCAAGCCGTTTTCAATCAACAATTGCGCAGCTCCTTTCACCGTCTGGCTTACCAGCGTTGCAGCGGTCTGTGCATCAAAACCGATTTCAATTCCGCCTTGAATCATCGCGCGGATGAAGCGCAAAACGTAGGCAATCCCGCACGCCCCGATAACAGTTGCTGCGTCCATCAATTCTTCACTGATGAAAACCGTTTTTCCAATGTGATCGAAAATTTGCGAAACTTCGCGCTTATTATCCTCATTTTCAGAGTTTCCACAGATACAGGTAATAGCTTCTTCCACTGAAGCGGCAGTGTTTGGCATTGCTCGGAACAAAACTTGTTCTTTGCCCGTAACTGCCTCCATATCAGCGATGCTGATGCCTGTGGCGACGGAGATTACCAATTTTTCGGGAGTAAGAACAGGTTTTAGTTCCGTTAAAACTTCGCGAACTTTATAGGGTTTTACGCACAGAAGAATCACGTCCGATTTTTTGGCTGCCAAAACATTGTTGTTCAGCGTGTTCACTCCTTTTTCTGCCAAATGTCCGATTTTTTCGATGTGATTTCTCGTTGCATATATATTGCTGGGGTTCAATGATTTGTCTTTTAAAATCCCCTCAATAATGGCAGTTCCTAAATTTCCTGTTCCGATAAGTGCTAAATTTTTCATGATTTTTCTGAATTTATATTAGATTTTTGACTTATTAACCATAAACCGATAAAGGTAAGCAATCCGTTGAAAATAATCAACTCTACACCGAATTTATATCCAAAATTGCTTGTGGCATAATTGATTAGCCATGTCAATATCGGGGCAAGCAAAGCGGTAATGATGATGCCTTTTTTGAGATTGATGACGCGTTTGGTGAAAATTCCGAAGGCAAACAATCCGAGCAAGGGTCCGTAAGTGTAGCCTGCGACTTCCATGATTAAATAAACAATAGATTTCTCGTTAATCCATTTGAAAATCATAATCAACAGGAAGAATATAACGGTGAAAATCAAATGAATAGAAATACGCGTACGTTTTTTTCTTTTTTCTTCTTCGCCATTTTGAGATTCGGTTTTGTTGAGTCCGAGCAAATCAATGCAGAAAGAACTCGTTACAGCAGTCAGCGCGCCGTCGGCAGACGGAAACAGTGCAGATACCAGCCCGATAATGAAAATAACGGAAATAGTCATTGGAAAATAGCCGTTTAGTGAAAGCGCAGGGAACAAATCGTCTCCCATAACGGATGGCGCGTTTTTTGGCATAAAAAATCCGCCATCGGCATAAGCTCCGCCCGCCTGCTGCGCATACAAATAGAGCAATCCTCCCAAAAACAGAAATAAAAAATTGACTATCAATGAAATGAAAGAGAAAGTCAGCATGTTTTTTTTGGAATCTCGCAGATTTTTTACGCTGATATTTTTTTGCATCATTTCTTGGTCTAAACCTGTCATCGCAATTGTGATGAACATTCCGCCCAGCACGGATTTCAAGAAAAAAGTCTTGGAAGTAAAATCCAAATTCAAAAACCTTGCATAATCTTTCTGTTCCATGATTTGATACGCATTTCCGACGGAAATATCCATCTGCGACAAAATGTAGGCGATACAGACAATCAGGCTTATCAACATGAAAGAAGTCTGCAAAGTATCAGTAAAAACAATGGTTTTTACGCCTCCCTCGAAGGTGTAAAGGACAATCATAAGTAAAATAACGGCAGTTGTCAGCCAAAAGGGGATACCGATTCTGTTCAATAAAAATATCTGTAATACATTGATAACCAAATATAAACGTGCCGTTGCGCCGATACATCTCGAAATGATGAAAAAAATTGAGCCTGTTTGGTGCGCTTCTGTATTGAAACGCCTGCCGAGATAAGTGTAAATGGAGGTCAAATTCATTCGGTAGTAGAGCGGAAGCAAGAGGAAAGCGACGAGAAAGTAGCCCAGAAAATTACCTATAACGAGCATAAAATATTCAAATCCACCGAAAGGGTAGTCTGCGCCAAGCTTCCCGACTGTTCCAGGAACGGAAATAAAAGTAACGCCGCTCAGGCTTGTGCCAATCATTCCGAAAGCCACCAACCACCACTTGCTTTTTCGGTTTCCGATGAAAAACGACTGGTTATTGGAATTTTTGGAAGTGAAATAGGCTAACGCCAGCAGTACCAAAAAATAGGCAAAAATGATAAGCAATAGTAGCGTAATGTTCATCGACTGCAAAATTTGGGTCAAAAATACCAAATTTTTAGGTAAAATAATTAGTTTATTTCAATGTTTCTATTCCACTTTTGCCGTCTCTGTCGATTAATATCCATAAATTTTGTTGTTTGTTGAGCGTATTACTTAATTTTAGTATATTTTAATATCGTATAATCAGCAATATACAATGGCTGTTTTTTACATTAGCATACTTTTTTAAATACCACCGGAAAATTTATTTTCAAGATGGGTAAGCCATTTTTTCCTTTTTTTATCAGAAACCATTTTTACCATGTTGAAACTTATCCATTTCCTGTTTTTATACCCTATTTTCCAGAAGGTGCCTCTTAAAATCGCTTTCTTTACGGCATTTCCGAAAAGAAGCCGATATACGAGGCTCGGAGTATTCATCGTAGTAATTATCGTAATGCTTTTCAGTTTTTTTAATAGCAAATTAAGTTTGGGACGTTTGCTTTCCCTGTCGTATTCGTAGGCAACGCCGGGGAAGATTACTTTGTCAATAAATCCTTTGGTCAATGCAGGCATGAGTTCCCACCAAATGGGAAAAATAAATATTAAATGGTCGGCATCGTCAAGCCGTTGTTTGTACTCAATTACTTTTGGGTCAATAGGTTTCCCCTGTACGAACGCCTTTAAATCAGCCGATGTCATTATCGGATTAAAATTTTCTTTGTCGAGGTAAATAAGGTCGGTTTCGTATTGTGCCTTTTGAAGTCCGTTCATTACGGCTTTTAGGATTGCATTGCAAAAACTTCCCTCATACGGATGATTAAAAACAATTACTGCTTTCATTTTTTGATAATTTTTTATAGGGCAAAATTACCTCGCAATATTTCGGCAGACGATAACATTTGTTATTAAAT
>JAITOO010000180.1 GCA_031289875.1 Flavobacteriaceae bacterium | reverse complement strand
GCTTCAAATATAAATATAAAACCTGTTCGGTTTTTCGTTTTTGTCGGTTTTTTTTGTTTTTTCCCTTTTTATGCCTCTTCCGGACTATAAATAGAGGTTTTGTTTTTTAGCTCTTTATCAACAGATTCGACTTGCAAATTTTACATATAATTTCCATAACGCCATATTTGAAACACAAAAGTATAAATTAAACCTTTTCCGGCGGTTTTTATTATCCAAATTTATTAAGGTGAACCTTATTTCCCTCCTTATTTAGTGTTTCTTGATTTTTTCTTTCTTGATTTTCACTTGGTTATACTTTGTTTTTTGTCTTAACGCCTCTTCTGGTACATTAACGAACATTACCCATTACCGGCTAAGCGGTATAACGAAAAAGAGAATCAATAAAATTGATTCTCTTTTTTAGTAGCGGGAACTGGACTCGAACCAGTGACCTTCGGGTTATGAGCCCGACGAGCTACCTACTGCTCCATCCCGCGGTGTTTTGTGGTGCAAATGTACGGCTTTTTTTTGGTTTCTGCAAATTTTTGTGCCAAATGCAAAAAAGAGATGCTTTCCGGCATCTCTTTTACAGCTTAATTTTGTCCATTAAGCCTGAAAATACAGTGTGTTTTTCAAAGATAAAATCGTTAAAATCTGAACGATACGGACGCTGACCATGTTCTGCCAAAGCCGAAATATACGGTGTTGGAAGTATCAATGCCTTTCCATGTGTTGTTTTTCAGATAGTTGTCGTAATCTGCTTGGCTTCCTCCAAAATCATTCAGAGTTTTGGTCAAATTAGATGACTTTCCGTCGGAAATGTAAATGGTATCTAACAAATTATACACATTAGCGGTTAAAATAAGTTTTTGTCCTTCGCTGAATCTAAACGTATAGGAAGCTCCCAAGTCAAACAGATTGTAGTCCGGAAGTTTTAAATTAACAGCATTGGTTACGGCAAACTGTGAATACAAACGTCCGTCGTATGTCCAAGTTGCGAAAATATTGAAATCTTTTACCGGTTTCAAATTAAATCCTAAAGCGGCAGTGGTTTGTGCTGCGTCGGAAACTTTGACGCCGTCCAAATCTAATTTTCCTGTAAACGGAACGCCGTCTTTCGTTATAAAGGTATTATCGGCGCCGTTAAATGCCTGATAATCTGCATTACCGTTATATTTCCAATCTCCGTAAGAGAACATGGCGTTTAAATCCAGCCAATCGGTAACATTGTAAACAGCATCAAATTCTGCTCCCATATGTATTTCATGAACTCCTGTATAGTTAGCAAAAGGATTATAAAGGTCGTTAAGATTGTCCACCCCTTGTTCGTCTAATTCTTTTATAGAGAGAGTTTTATACACGTATCTGTCGTTCCACGAAGTATAATAAAGGTTCAAATTTGCTTTGAATTTATCGCTTCTGAAACCATAACCTGCCTCTACCGAAACAATTTTTTCGTTGGTCAGTTCGGGGTTCAATACCTGCTGATAGTTAGGGTAAACCGTATAGTTGTTGGGCTGTTTGGAATAATAACCTCCATTGATGAATACATTGTTGTGTTGGTCGATATTGTAGTTGATGCCTGTTTTTGCATTAAATCCTCTGATAGATTTAAATCCTGTTTTTTCATTTACGGTTTGCCCTATTTGTTCGGTAACGCCATCCACAATCCAGTGGTCAATTCTTTGAAACCATTGGTTAGAAATCGACCCTTGCAAAAAGGCGGAAATCACATCGTCGGAATATTCAAGCTGCCCAAAAACGCCGCCCCACGTTACTTCGCCGTCGTAGTTTCTATTTACGATTTGAGATTTGTTATCTACCGCTTTGGCAAACGGATTGGCAGAAGGCGCAGCGTTTTGAGAACCTGTTACCCAATATCCATTGGGGCGATTGAGGTCTCCTTTTTCTAAATATTGGGCATTTCCTAAAAAATCGGTAACAATGCTGGGGTGATAGCCGTAATAGTATCTTCCGTCCAAACCTACGGAAAATTCCAATTTATCATTGATTTTATGTTGAAAATTGGTCAAAAAGCCATACCAATCGTGAGAGTTGATGTTGCTCCTTCGTATAATTCCATTTTTTGAGTTGCCATCATAAGGAGTTTGGTTATCTGCTCCAAAATCTGCCACAGACCCGCCGGTGTTCCATGTGTAAATATCATCAAATCGGATTAATCCGTCTTCGGTTTTCGGGAGATTATTAATATTTGTTCCATTGATAGACCCCAAAATTCCCGTTCCGCCGCCGCGTCCCCAAGAAGCATATGCCACAGTAGAAAGTTTAGAACTTTCAGACATTGACCAGTCCCAGTTCAGAGACATAATCGGTTTACTGTAATAGTTCACGCCTTGAGAATATTCTTTTCCGTTCAGATAGCCCCAGTTGGAATTGTAGCGGCGGTTAGGCTCGCCGTCTTTGCCGTATTTCAAATAAGTGGCAATAGAACTTTGGTAGTTCTGCATATGCCATTGAGGCGCACCTGTAAAGGTGAATTGAAAGTCGTGTTTGGAATTGGGTTTGTATCCCAAAGCAAAATAATAGTTATATCCTTCAAAATCAGAGCCGTCTATGTAAGTTGCTCCCGAAGTTCTCGACATGAGGAAAGACACCGACCAGCCGTTGATAGACAAGCCTGAATTGTAGGAAAACAAAGATTTAATATAGCCGTCATTGCCCAGACCCACGGTAACGTTGCCTTCTTTTTTCATGTCTGCAGATCTTGTTACGATGTTAATCGTACCGCCGACGGAAGCAATCGCCAACTTGGAAGCTCCCAGCCCGCGCTGTATCTGCAAAACCGAAGTAACGTCCGAAAGTCCCTGCCAGTTAGACCAATAAACCGTACCTGCTTCCATATCATTTACGGGGATACCGTTGAGCATAACAGCAACGTTATTAGTGTCAAAACCGCGTACATTCACGCGTCCGTCGCCAAAACCGCCGCCGCCTTTGGTGGCATAAATAGAGGGCGTAGTGTTCAAAATCTCAGGAAATTCTTGATTTCCCAACCGCCGGACAATCTGCGCCTCCTTAATGTTGGACACCGCCACAGGAGTTTTTCTGTCTTTGGCGATGTCTGCCACACCACCGGTCAAGACAATTTCTTGAATTTCATTGACATCGGTAGAGTCAATACCTTTTCCTGTTTTTTGCTGTGCGTAAACGGACGTTGCTGAAAACAACACCAGCAACCCGCATACTAAGACTTTTTTTAAATCCATAAATTTTCAGTTAGTAATATTAAAACTGTGGCAAATATAAATTTGGATTATAAAATATTTGGTAAGAAAAAAACATTTTTTTTAAAAAGTTTTTAACAATTTTTGAGAAATATTTTTGAGAAATATTTTGTCCACCAACAGAGAAGAACTGTCCGCTTTTTTATTTCCACAAAAAAGCCCTTTTGCAAGGGCTTTTCTAAGAATGAAAACATTTCTTTTTGTCTTCTTCCAAAGTATTTCTATGGCTTATCTAAACCAAACTTCGGATGCGTTTTTTAGTGTTTCTATGGTATTCTTATCAGTTATTTTTTTTACACCTTGCGGAAAACAGATAGAAAGTTTCGGGATAAAGAGACGGACCGCCGCCGGTTTTTTTCTTGGTTGCAATACTCACTATCCGGCTGATACTGCCTATCGTTATATTTCGTATCCATGCCCGATAAAGAGTCGTATTTCCATCCGGTGTAGAAGTCGTTGCACTGCTTGTCCAAAAGAAACTTTGGTCATCCGGTGCTCCCGGCTCCGGTATGGTTTTTAAGAGCATATAAGCCATGGGGTCATAAAAACCGCCGTTTTCAGGGAGTTTACTTGTTCCACCACTGCTCATTGCTTTACCAACAGGCGGATTAGTAATATGTCCGGTATCATCATAACCAAAGGGAGTGCCGGTAGGATAATCAGCTTCACTACTGAAAAGAGAGGCTTTGAAAATAATTCCGTTTTGCAGGTCAGTCCATTCTTTGTCGCTTGGCAAATGCCAACCTGCCGGACAAATACCTTGTATCTGTTCTTTTTCGTTCAAACCGCCTTCATTTTCGGTTACATTTGGTCCTAAGCCATTTATGATTGCTTTTCCGTTTGTAGCTGCTCCCCATGTGTAAAGCAATCCACGGTTAGTTCCCTTTCCATATTGAGGAGTTCCGTAGGAATAAGGATAATTGAGATCACCACTTGTGATGCCGGAACTTCCACCGGTTAAAGTAAGAGAGGAAGCGACACTTTCGCCCGATTTATCACGGTTAGGATCTATCGCTGTGGCACGAATATTTTCATTCATCCATATACCTTCATCAAAAAGATATTCGTTTTCTTCTGTTGTTCCGGTAGTAACCCAAACCGACCCATTTTTGTCGCAAGAACAATTTGTTTTAATTTCATATGTTTTGCTTTGTTTTTGTGCTCCTACATAAAAACGGGTGTAATGATATTTTTCGTTGTCTCGAGGGTCAGTAAATTCTCCAAGTAATCCTAACGTATAATCGGCAGGATTTTTTCCGATTTGAGCCCATATCGGATAATTGGGGTCGCTTGGATTAGCAGGGTCAAGAAGTACAAGACTCGTTTTTCCACCACCGGGTACTAACGTTTTTTGCGGTTCAAATTCCGGATAAGGAATTAAGGGTCTCCACTGAGCGCCTGTCCACTCATGAAGTCCCGGACATAAGCGGTGTTCTGTTTCCCGAGTCGTTACATTATACACAACCAAGCCTGTATGCCGTTTTTTTTCATCTGCATCGGTAATCTCAGCGACTGTCCCTATTTTTAATTGGGATAAATCTGCGAGTTCTACACGCGGAAATGCTATTCCTTTTTCTGCATTAGCTCCAACTGCATTACCGTTCTCTTTGATTTGTAGTAAAGACAGGGGAACTGCGACTTCATCCGATCCAATAGTAACTTGTGATTTTACCTGATTGGAAACTGTTAAAACTGCAAGGGCAGTTAAATTAAACATCCAAATTCTGGATGCGTTTTTTAGTGTTTTCATTATTAATTAATTACTTATTTATTTTTAGTGCCAAATTAAAACCTTTCCCGAAAGAAAGTTAAAAATCAAAATTCATGAAAATTGATTTTATAATATATATATATGTACAAATAGGGTTTTCTGTTTGTGTATCTAATAACTTTCAAAGTTTGTTGATATAATTACTTTGAGAAGATATAGATTTTAATCCTTTTTCAGCGATTCAAACAACTTCTTGAAAAGGAATCCATGCTAATATTAATTACAAAGTTAGTGAATTACTTGCGAAATACACAACTATTTTGGCATTTCTTAACAAAATTTATAGCAAAGCACTGATTATGTTCATTATACGGTTTATAGATTAGG
>JAITOO010000173.1 GCA_031289875.1 Flavobacteriaceae bacterium | reverse complement strand
CATTCCAATTGATTTAATTCGATGATATTTTGCTCTTAATTTTAACATTTAAAATCCTTCTCCCATTTCGGGTTGAATGAATTTTATCTCATTAATAATCAAATAATTAAACAATATTTTCTTTGCTTTGCTTTTCAAAAGCATGAAACAAGTCATTAACATTTCCTTAACCTTCGCCTCGAAACGTTAAAATTATACTAAAAAAAGTTAAAATGATTTTCATTTACAGCTTACTGTTTTAACTTTGGCTTCATTAAAACAATGCCATAATCTAACTAACTATGAACTTACCTAAAATATTATCTTTCACTGCTCTTGTAGTTTTTGTTGCTTTCACAACAACTTCGTGCGTTTCCAATTACGTAGTTAGCAACTCTACTTATAAATATCCTAAATCAAATGAATTGCTTTTAGCACACAATAATACCAAAGGTCCCAATGCCACGCGGACAGAAGATAAAGTTCTTAAATCTGAGCCGCTTTCAATGCCTAAACCTGATGTATCTGATTTAGAGCATATCAACAACTATGCCGAAAACAAAACTTCTCTGATTGAATACAATGTGATTCAAGAAGCAAAAACCTATTTAGGAACGCCTTACAGATTCGGCGGAACAACCCGCTACGGCATTGATTGCTCGTCTTTTGTGCAGCAAGTATTTCAGGCGAATAACTTTTTTCTGCCGAGAACTTCTGCTTCACAGTCAAACGAAGGAATCGGCATTACGAGAGACAATTTGAAGCGTGGCGATTTGATTTTCTTTTCTCAGGGATACAGGATTTCTCATGTGGGAATTGTGGAAAGCATAAGCGAAACCGGCGAAGTATTTTTTATTCATGCTTCTTCTTCTCTGGGAGTTACAATTACTTCATTGAGCGACACGTATTGGTCAAAAAGATTTAGAAAAGCCAAAAGAATTATCGCAAACACCCAAGATTTTATTACTTCCAACAACAAGAAACAGAGCCAACAGTTCCAACTCTGACAAGTACCTTGACAATAGTTACAAACGCTAATATTAAGATTTTCTTAGCTCAATCAAAGTAACTTCCGGAAGGATTCCGACCCGTCCGGGAAAACCGATAAATCCAAAACCGCGATTGACGTAGAGATATTTCCCCTTTTCCTCATACAAGCCTGCCCATTTCGGATATTTGTATTTTACAGGAGACCACTTGATTACATTAGGAATTTCCACGCCGAACTGCATTCCATGCGTATGCCCCGACAAGGTCAGGTGCATTTTCTTTTCAAATTCTTTCACTTTGGCGTCGAAATGCGAAGGATCGTGGGACATAAGAATGTTAAATTCTCCATTGGGAATGTTTTGCGATGCTTTTTCCAAATCTCCTCTTTGAGGGAAAGGCGGAAGTCCCCAATTTTCCACACCCACAATATTGATATGACTGTTATTGCCGTTAATTTGAACGGATTGATTTCTCAACATTTTCCAGCCGATTTTTTGATGTTTTTGATAGAGTTTTTCTACATTTTCCTGTTGAGCCGTAAGATTATCTCCAAAAGCATACATTCCGTAATCGTGGTTTCCGAGAATAGAATATTTTCCGTCTTTCGCTTCAATTTTTTCCAGCAGAGGAAGCCAAAAGTCCATTTCTTCGGCGTAAAAATTCACAGAATCTCCGGTAAACAAAAATAAATCAGCGTTTTGGCTATTGACCAAATCAATGCCTGCGGCAATTTTTTTTGAATTTTTTTCGTTGAAACTTCCCAAATGAATGTCGGAAAGTTGCACGATTTTGTAACCGTCGAACTCGTCGGGCAAATCAGGAAAAGAGAGTTTAACTTTACGCAAAGTGAAATCGTATTTGCCCCGAATAATTCCATTCAATACAGACAGAAATGGAATGGCAGCCAAACCCAGCGCCGTTATGCTGATAAATTTTCTTCTTGCAGGAAAATGAGCCTCGCTTGATGAAAATATTTTTTGAAAAACAAAACTGCCCATCCTTACCACATCTTCCAACAATAAAACACTTCCTAAAACAAGTTTGGTGGCGAAAACCGTAACAAACAGACCTGCAATAAATTGCACCAAATATTTATTACTTCTGTCCATATGAAAGACAAAATACAAAATGACCGCCCAAACAAGAACAGAAACTGCAATCCACGAAAAGCGAATCCATCGGCTGTAAGTAAGCGTTTTAACCGCTTGATAAGAATAAAATTCCACAATCAGGAAAACAAGGAGCAATATGGGAATTAACTGTTTCATAATCTATTATTTATTAAAAAAACACACGAAATTAAAACACATTAGCATAAACGAGAAATTTACAGTATCGTCAATTATCAAGGTATTCTGTACAAAATTGCATTGATATTCATTCCTGACCCAACGGAAGCAAAAATCACACGGTCTCCCGATTTAAAAGACTGATTTTCAAAGTTTCCCTTACTTATCATGTCGTACATCGTAGGAATCGTCGCCACTGAAGAGTTGCCGAATTTTTGAATGGTCATGGGAGCAAAGCCTTCGGGAATATCCTCCGATTTCAAACCATACAATTTGAAAAGTCTTTGGAGAATGGCGTAATCCATTTTGGCATTTGCCTGATGAATCAGCACTTTGTCGATGTCTGTAATAGTTAAACCTTCTTCATCAATAATTGTTTTCATTGCCGCAGGCACGTAAGTCAGCGCATATTCGTAAATTTTTCTGCCGTTCATGCTGATATTTGCATTAGAAACCTTGTACTCAGGATTTAAAGAGACGTCCATTTTTAAATAAAAAGTTTCGATGCCGTTATCACTTTGAGTACAGTGCTGTAAAACCCCCACTCTGTTGTTGGTTTCCCGCGCTTCTACAACGACTGCTCCCGCTCCGTCGGAGAAAATCATCGAATTGCGGTCAAAAGGATCCACCGTTCTCGACAAGGTTTCTGAACCGACGACCAAGATTTTTTTTGCATTCCCTGATTTGAGAAGCTGGTCGGCGAGAATCATTCCCTCGTTCCATCCCGGGCAACCGAAAATCATGTCATACGGACGGCAGCGGCTGTTTTTAATTCCGAGTTTGAATTTGGTCAAAGCCGAAAGGGAAGGCACGAGTCGCACGCGTTTTTCAGCGGCATCAATATCTCCGAAATTATGTGCAACTATAACATAATCAAGCTCTTCTTTATTAACTCCTGCATCTTCAATAGCAAAACGGGCAGCTTCTGCTGCCAAGTCAGAGTTCATGATTCCATCGTTATCAACGTAGCGCCTTTCGGTAATTTCCGTGATATCGACAAACTTTTCGATAATTTCTGAAGTGGATTTATTGGCAATCGGCGTGTAGTCTTCGTCATAAAAAACAATGTCTTCAAACTCGCTATTGGAAACTGTTTTTTTCGGCAAATATGAGCCCGAACCTGTAATAATGCTTTGCAACATAATGGATTTAATTCTTAAAATAAATAAATGTTAGATTACAAACAGCAAATTTAAACATTAATTTTTTATCTTTGTGAGAAATTTTTTATTTGTTATGAACAAGAAAGCCCCGCTTATCGGTTTTATTATTGGCGTGTTATTGCTGACAACTGTCGTTTCCTATTATAAATTTTTCCTTGAAAAAGAAGAAACTTTTTTGATGGACAACCCGACGGAACAAAGTTTGAACATCACACTGAACGGGAAAAAGTATTTTTTAGCTCCGAAACAAACGACCTACATTGAAATTCTGGACGGAAAAAACACGATTTCAGCTGTTTCCAAAGAGGGAGATATGGTATTAAAAGATACTTTTTTTCTTGCAGAAAATTCCAGAAGATGCGTTGTAAATCCAACATTGTCTGATTATTACATTTTCAGAAGATATTATGGCTACATCAAAAATATTGATTCTCTGTACAAAGCGCATAAAACCGTTATTGGCGGCAAAGAGTATTTCGGCGAGATTAAAATTGATAAGAATTTGTTTATCAATGATTTTTATTTCAATATCGACCAAGATTTTGCCAAAATCGTCAATAAAGGAGATTCTATAGAAAGCCGCACAAAAATTTTCAGAAAAAATCAATTTTTAGAATTTTATCGGTCTAACTATGAATAAATCTCTTAATTTTGCCTTTTTAAATTCTTTATCATTTATGACTAATAAAGTGGTAAAACCCTATAATGAAACCGAAAGCAAAAAAAAGCAGGTGGAAGAAATGTTTGACAACATTTCTGAAAACTACGATTTTCTCAATCGTCTTTTGTCTTTCAAAATTGACATTTACTGGCGCAAGCAGCTGGAAAATAACGTGATAAGGCTCAAACCTGAAAAAATTCTCGACGTGGCGACAGGAACGGGAGATTTGGCAATTCTACACGCCAAAAAAAACGATGCCGAAATTGTCGGACTGGATTTGTCTAAAAAAATGCTGGATTTTGCTCAAATTAAAATTCAGAAGAACCATTTGGAGAAGAGGATTCAACTCGTCAAAGGCGATGCGGAAAACCTTCCTTTTCAAAACAACGAATTTGATGCGGTTACGGTCGCTTTCGGCGTGCGGAATTTTGAAAATCTGGAAAAAGGAATTAAGGAAATGGGCAGAGTCCTCAAAGACAATGGAAAACTTTTTATTTTGGAATTTTCCAAACCGTCAGGATTTTTTGCGCCGTTTTTCATGTTTTATTTCAAAAAAATCCTGCCCAATATCGGAAAAATCATCTCAGGAGATGCCAGAGCCTACACCTATCTTCCGGATTCTGTGGACTCTATGCCTCACGGAGATAAGATGAAAAAACTCATTTTGCAAAACGGATTCAAGGAAGCCTATTACAGGCGACTGACCTTCGGCGTTGCAACTATTTACGAGGGAATAAAATAAAAAACAAAAATAAACGTTTCTTTTCTTATGAAAAAGACTATCATTTTACTGGCTTTAACAATATGCAGCACTGCAAATGCGCAGTTCGGCAAATCAAGAGACGTAGTAATCAATTACGCAGATTTTGACCAACAGCGGTATTCGTGGGGGTTTTATTTGGGTGTGAATTACTTTGACTTCAAAATTCACCCCAACAAGGGGGCTTTGACTCAAGACACCCGATATTTAGTCGTTTCCGACCCAAAACCCGGTTTCAGCGTGAGTTTGTTCGGCAAGCTCCGAGTGGACGACTATATCGACATCCGCTTGGAACCGACTTTTCATTTCACTCAAAGAGATTTGATTTTCAATAATATACAACATCTCATTGACGAAGACCTTGCCAATGGCGTAGAACCCGCATACACCGATAGGGACGTGCGCAGAAACGTGAAAGCTACTTACATGGATATTCCGATTTTCATCAATTTTCACGGCGACCGATGGAACAACACGAGACCTTATGTGCAAGGAGGTTTGAGTTGGATTTCCAACTTGCAGTCCAACGAGAAAAAGGAACAGGACAACAAAGACCAGATTTTCAGACTGAAAACCAACAATTTTTCCTATCAACTGGAAGCAGGCATAGAAATTTATTTCAAACGGTTTAAACTCACTCCGTCCATAAAAGGTATTTTCTTCTTTAACAATGAATTGGTTGCTGACAATCCCGACACGCCGCCTGTTTGGGCAGGCGCTTTAAAATCCATCAACAGCCGCACCGTGATGTTTTCTCTGAAATTCGAGTAAAATTTTAGTGGTGTTTTAAAAAATATGCTGGTCTAAAAGAATAACAATGTGAATAATGGGTAGTGTTAAATAAATATAGGTTTTAATAAAAATTAAAAACGATAAATCACCTCTTTTTTGTAATCTTTCAGCATTTCCTCCGCTGCCTGATAGTCCTGCGTGAAGCCGAGAATGTAACCGCCGCCGCCCGAACCGCAAAGTTTCAAATAATAAGTATTCGTCTCAATACCCTTTTTCCAGATTTGAAGGAAGTCTTTGGGAATCATCGGAGTAAAGTGGTTTAATGCCCAAATAGACAAATTTTTCAGATTGTGGAAAAACGGTTTCATATCTTTGTTCAAAAACGTTTCGATGCAAGCGTTGTTATAGCGTATAAACTCTTCTTTCAGCGTTTTACGAAAACCGTCGCTTTTCAGTTTTTCGAAAAAAATCTGAATCATCGGTTCAGTTTCTCCGGGCAACCCCGAATTGATGAGAAAAATTGCGCCCTTGCCTTCTTTTTCTTCCAACGTACCCAACTTATCTACCTCAGAATCAGACTGAATGAGAAGCGGAATGTTCATGTAACAAATCAGCGGGTCGATACCCGAACTCTTGCCATGAAAAAAGGCTTCCATCTGCCCAAAAACGATTTTAAGGTCTTTTAAATCATCTTTGGAAATTTTTTGGGGAGAAATTCGATGAACGGAATATTTATCGAAAACCGCCGCTACAAGCGCTCCTGAACTGCCCACGCCGTATCCTTGCGGAATGTCGGAATCGAAAAACATTCCTTGTTGAATGTCTTTTTCTAAAGCGGACATGTCAAGTTTGAACTTGTCCGGAAGAGGCAGATTTTCAAGAAATTCGGCATAATTTTTTAAGGAAAAATTGGATTGTTTTTCCGTTTCGCTGTCTTGGGTCGAGAACCGCAAAACGCCTTTGTAAGCGTTGAACGGAACCGTCAAACCTCTGGAATTTTCGATAATTCCATATTCCCCGAAAAGCAAAATTTTTGCGTAAAAAAATAGAGAATTTTTCATGTATTTCTCCTGAAATTTAATGCAAAGGTACTAACTATTTTTCTTCTGCCGATAAAAAATCTACAAAAGTGTCTTTTTTGCCGTTGAAAGAAAAATCCTGAGTTTTTTGATATTGGTTTTTGCGGTTTTTCCATTCATTAAAAAATAATCAAAATTTATGATTAAAATCATATTAAAATTTTCGAGAAAAGCAATACTTTTACGGGCATGAAAAACGTCATGATTTTTCTCCTTTGTTTTGCACTGGGATTCAGACCACTGATTCCCGTTGCAGATTATTTGATGAATTATGACTATTACGCCAAAGTGCTGTGTATCAATCAAAACAATCCTAAACTTCATTGCAACGGAAAATGCCGGCTGGCAAAGGAATTGGCAGAAAAATCCGATGAAAAGGCAAATCCCAAAGCGGGTTCTGTGCCGTCGATAGATGCTTTTGTGCTCCATGAAACGATAAATCTTCCGCAAAAAAAAACAATTTTAATCTTTGTAAAAAAGAAATTCTTCACGAAACAAAATTTATATTCTTTCATTTTCTGTTTCAATGATTTAAAGCCTCCTATGGTTTGATTTTTTCATAAAAATTATGCTGACATAAAAATATCCTGACAGGGTTATTTATTCGCAGATAACTTAAATGTAATTTATTAATAATTAACGTTTTAATAATACACTCATGAAAAAACCAAACAACAAATTTTTCCATATTTTATTATTTTCTTTCATAACAATTTTATTTACAGCATCTTGCGGCAATGACGATAACAACGAAATCATAACGCCCGACAATGAAACTTCAGGACTGGCAAAAATTCAGGAAATTTCCGATGACAGTTATACGATTTTATTTTACTCAAAATCAGGAAATTTAACGGTGGGATACAATGAAATTTATCTCCAAGTAAAGAACAAATCCACAGGTGAATGGGAGAAAAACGCATCGCTCTCGTGGCAACCAATAATGCAGATGACCGACAAATCCCATTCCTGTCCTTTCGGAAGTCTCGAAAAAGTGAGCGGTAAACAGACTCTGTACAAAGGTTTTGTTATTTTCACTATGGCAAGCAGCGAAACGGACATTTGGAAACTTGCCGTAAATTACAATATTGGGTCAAAAAACGGTAAAATTGAACCAAATTTGGACGTTTTAGCAGTAAAACGAAAAAATTTGCAAAATTTCACGGGAGATGACAATACAAAATATGTCCTCGCTTTGGCAGAACCTGCCTCGCCGTCGGTAGGGAGCAACGACATGATTGCCTGTTTGTATAAAATGCAGGATATGAACACTTTCATTCCTGTTGAAAATTACACAATTAAAATTGACCCGAGAATGCCCGACATGAACAATCATACATCGTCCAACAATGTGGATTTAACTTCATCAGGTTCAGGAATATACAGAGGAAAGGCAAATTTCACGATGACGGGTTACTGGAAAATAAATTTGATAGTTTATGACAGCAACCATCAGATTATCAAAGGAGAAGAAGTTACAGACACCCATCTTGCAAGCAGTGTTTTCTTTGAATTGGAATTTTAAGAGAATTTCAGCGCACGGATAACTCGTATTTTACAGATAAACAATCTTTTATCTGCGAAAATTAATTTAATCCGAGTTATCCGTGCGATTTAAAAAGTTAAAAAATGAAAAAAATATCTATTTATATTTTATTAAATTTCAGTCTGTTATGTTTTTCTCAAACGATAGATTCTGTCAAGCACAAAGACATTGAAGATGTGATAGTTATCGGAAAAAAAGCGTTAGACTATTCCAAACAGCCGAAACCGTTGTCCTCGCTGGACGAATACTTGGAAAATTCAGGAAAAATTGAGATGATAAAACGCGGAAATTACGCATGGGAAGCTGCTTTGAACAGTATGACCACCGAGCGTATTTCCGTAACTATCGACGGAATGAAAATTTTTAACGCCTGCACGGACAGAATGGATCCCGTAACTTCTTACGTGGAAATTTCCAACCTGAAAAATCTGCAAATCAATTCGGGACTGCAAAGCGGCGCACATGGCGGAAACAGCATCGGCGGCGGAATTGATATGAATCTGAACAAGATGGGTTTCCGTCCCCGAACATGGAAAACCGGTGTCAGCACGGGATATGAATCTAATGGAAATGCTTCTATCAACGGTGCGGAGGCTGCCCGTTCCACACCGAAATTTTACACAAATATGGGCGTTTTTCATCGAAAAAGCGAAAATTACGAGGCGGGCGGACACGAAAAAATCAGGCATTCGCAGTTTGAAAAATGGAACGCTTACGCCAATTTCGGTTATCAATTTTCAAATTCAAGAATCGTTGAAAGCTCCCTGATTTACGACAACGCTTCAAATATCGGCTATCCTGCGCTGACAATGGACGTAAAGACCGCCCGTGCGCTGATTGCTTCACTGAGTTACCGAAAAGAAAAAATTTCGCGTATTTTTTCCGACTGGGAAACGAAAATTTATTTCAACACCATTCTACACGAAATGGACGACACGCATCGACCTGAAACGCTGATACATATGGATATGCCCGGCGAGAGCCGAACCTACGGATTTTATTCAAAACTCAAAGGAAAAACCACAAAGCATTCGTTTACTGTCAATTGGGACGGATTTTATAATCAATCGCAAGCGAGTATGACGATGTATCCGGAAAACAGCAATGAAAAACCGATGTTTATGTACACTTGGGGCGATATAAAAACCTTTAATTCAGGACTTTTCTTTGATGATGAATATCATTTTAACGACCAAAATTCCGTGCATTTTTCCACTCATTTAAATTTTCAAAACGACGGCGTGGAGAATGATGATGCGTTTAATTCTTTGAAAATTTTCTTTCCGAATATGCAAAAATCTCAAAACCGTTTTCTGTACAATGTTTCAGCCAAGTATCATTTTCATCGAAAAGATTGGGAATTGATTTTGGGCGGCGGTTACGGCGAGCGAGCGCCCTCTGTTTCAGAATCTTATGGTTTTTACTTGTTCAACAGTTTTGATAATTACGATTACATCGGAAATCCAATGTTGGGAAACGAAAAATCTTTGGAAGCCGATTTTTCTTTCAAGTTGAATAAGAATCAATTACGAATAAATTTTGACGCTTCCTATTTTTATTTTTTCGACTATATCATTGGCAAAATGACGGACTTTTCGCCAATGACACTCGGCGCAGACGGTGTGAAAATGTACACGGCAATGGACTATGCTTCAATTTTCAATGCGGGATTGCAGATGAAATACCATTTTTTGCCTGAGTTTGAGTGGACAAATGCGGTTTCGTACAGTTTGGGACGGGATAGCGAAAATCGTCCTTTGCCGTTGATTGCACCTGTAACTTATTCATCTTCTTTGCTTTTTCAAAAAAATAATTTCAGTTCAGAAATTCAATTAAAAGGAGCGGGAAAACATAGCGATTTTGCACCTGAATTTGGAGAAATCCAAACATCTGATTACCTGATATATAATTTTTCTTTGGGTTGCAATTTATCTTTTGCGAGATATGAACTCTCACTGAAAGCGGGCGTGGAAAACCTGTTTGACAAGCGGTACACAACGTATTCAGACTGGAATCATATCCTCCGGAAAGGAAGAAGTTTCTTTGTAAATGTGATGTTTACTCTGTAAAAACAAGTGGATTGTCTGCTGTAACGTTCTGCTTTTCAGTGTTTTTATATTGAAGCCTCAGTTATGAAAAAAATTAACAAATCAATTCTCCGAAAATATTGATGGTAAATTTGTTGCATGTTTTCAAAAATTTTCTTCAGCAGCAAAAATGCAAAAAAACCGTCTGTTCTAAAATATTTTCGCCACTCGTTTGTTTTCATAAATATAGATTTATTGATATTCAAAAAATTATGGAAGCATATAGTATTGTTATTATTCTTTTAGCCGTTGCCATCGGGTTGCATCCGGTAGCAGCCAAAATAAAATTACCTTATCCTGTGTTGTTGTTGGTAACCGGAGTTGCCGTCGGATTTATCCCCGATTTTCATCCGGTGCCCATTCATCCGGAAGTTGTGTTTTTGCTGTTTCTGCCTCCGATGCTTTATGACGCAGCTTACCACATTTCTTTCAAGGATTTCAGGCGTAATCTCTCGACTATTTCGTTGTTAGCCTTTACCTTGGTTTTTGTTACAACAACAGGCATTGCTGCTGCCGTACATTATTGTGTTCCCGACATGACTTGGTCATTGTCTTTTGTCGTCGGCGCCATCCTTTCGCCACCCGATGCCATTGCTGCAACAAGCGTTACCAAAGGTCTTGGTTTACCTCATCGGACGACGACAGTCTTGGAAGGCGAAAGTTTGATAAATGACGCCTCCGCCTTGGTGGCTTTTCGTTTTGCTGTGGCTGCCGTTGCGGGAAGCGCCTTTGTTCCGTGGAAAGCAGGCGTTCTGTTTTTAGTCGCTCTTGTTGGCGGATTATT
>JAITOO010000034.1 GCA_031289875.1 Flavobacteriaceae bacterium | reverse complement strand
TGCACGACGCTTGGGAGCGCGTGAAGTCCAAAAAATCCGCAGGCGGGATTGATGGGCTTTCCGTGCTTGCCTTTGAAGAAAACTTAGAGCAAAACCTTCAGGAATTGCTTGAAGAACTGAAAATGCGGACTTGGAATCCGGAACCTTATTTCCGGATTGAAATAAAGAAAAACGAAACCGAGAAGCAGAAATTAGGCCTTCTTTCGGTGAAGGATAAAATTGTGCAACAAGCTATCAAAACGCTTGTTGAACCACTCTTCGAAAAACAGTTCCTGAGTAACAGTTACGGATATCGTCCGGGGCGCGGTCACACTAAAGCGATCTGGAAAACTTTACATGAAATCTCTCAAAAACAGAATGAATGGGTTGCCAAATTGGATATTGACAATTATTTCGATACCATTAATCATGAAATACTTTTCTCCCGTTTGCAATCATTGATCAGCGATCCGGAAATCATACGATTAATTGAATTGTCAATCAAGATGGGAATCGTATCCAAACGGTTAAAGTGGACGGAAATCACGGAAGGCGTACCGCAGAAGGCTGTTTTATCTCCCTTATTGGCCAATTTATATCTGCATCCGTTCGACCGGTTTGTGACGAACAAAACAGAATCTTATATACGGTATGCCGACAATTTTCTAATATTTGCAGAAACCAAAGAGCAAATAGACGAATGGCTTACACTGGCTTCGGATTTTTTGCAAACCCACCTGAAACTAAAATTGAACAAACCCTTGGTTTGCAATTTAGACCAGGGAATTGAATTTCTCGGATTGGTAATCGACAAAACAGGAATTTCTTTATCCGGTAAAAAAAAATTGAACCGGAAACAATTAACTAACGACTGTCCGACATTGTATTCCGCAAAAAAGAATACCAGCGTAGATATCGACAAGAACAAGAAACTGATCAACCAAAAGAAGAAAGAATACCAGAAAAGAGAAGCCGAGGGTTCGGAGTTGATAGTATCTTCGTTCGGTAGTTTTATTGGGAAAAGCAATCAGGGAATTACGATAAAAGCCAACGGAAAGTTAGTAAGAAAAGCCCCATCCCAGGCTTTGGAACATATTACGATTACTACGCACGGAGTCAGTATTTCGTCTGACGCCATACATTATTGTGCGGAAAACCATATTCCCATTGATTTTTTCGACTATACCGAGTGTTACGCATCACTACTCTCTCCTGTATTTATTGAGCAAAGTATATGGCAAAAGCAAACAGATATGAGCCTGAAAAACAAGGTTTATCTTGCTTCGCATATCCTATACGGCAAACTAAAAAATCAATTGCACTTGGTCAAATATTTTCATAAATACCATAAAACGGACAATGTTCCATTGGCGCAATGTTATAACAAAACGACTACCCATTTGGAGGAGTTAATCGAAAAAGTCAAAAAATTTCTTTCGGAGAATGTCGATTATGCCAAAGAATTAATAGCTTATGAAGCCTCCGGAGCCGTATCTTATTGGGAATATATTCGCTTGTTGCTTTCTGATGATGAGATGGATTTTGAGAATCGTGAACGGCGCGGGGCTACCGACCTGTTCAACTGCTTGTTGAATTATGGTTACGCTGTATTGTATTCCCGAATATGGCAAGCCGTTTTATCGGCAAAATTAAATCCTTCCGTTGGCGTATTGCATGCTTACCAGTCCGGCAAACCCACTTTTGCATACGACATCATAGAAATTTTTCGCACTCAGGCGGTGGACAGGGTTATAATAAGTCTTGTGCAAAAATCGGAGCCTTTGGATATGGATAAGAACCTGCTTAATAAGGATACTCGCGATCTTCTTGTCAAAAATATATTGGAACGGTTGAATCGGCATGAAAAATATCGGAGCGAAGAAATCCGGTTTGTAGATATTATCAAGCGGCAGACGCGCGAGATAGCCTCATTCATTTCCGGCAAAAGCAAAACTTTCAAACCCTATATAGCAAAATGGTGAAAGCGAAACGAATTTTTTGTGTAATAGCTTACGATGTGGCAGACGATAAACGGAGGTCACGGATTGTAAAAATTCTGGAAAAATACGGTGTGCGGGTCAATTACAGCGTGTTTGAATGTATGTTTACGGAAAATCAATTTTTGAAAGTGCAACAGATGCTGGAAGAGAAAATGAGCAAAAAGGAAGATACCATCATTTATTATCCGGTATGTGTCAATTGTTTCACGAAAATAGTGTATCAGCCGACACAGAAAAAGACGGTGAAAACGGTAGAAATATACTAAATTTGACGGTCAAAACATTTGCGAAAATATTGAAAATTTGCATTATATTGATTTTCAAACAAATGAATGTTTTTGAATATTTCTTAAATCTTCAAGAATGTTCGCAAAAGGTGAATAAAAATTGTTTGTGTGAAACATTTGCGAAAATTTCACTTTTTTGATCCTTCGGTCTTTGACGTACTTAATTTATTTTCAGCAATTTACAAAAACAGCAAAAAAGCCGTTTTTCGAAAATGACTTTTTCCGGTGATTCAGCAAGAACATTTGCGAAAATTTTATTCTTGCTAATTGTCTGTTATTCGGTAAGAAATAAAAAGCAGATACTAAAAAACACTTGTTTTGTGTGGTTAAAATACCTACATTTGCGAAGATTTTACGGAAAGAATCTATGTGGCTGAAAGAGAAACAACTATTTTAGGGAGAGAAAGAATCAATTTTTGTAATGTATTGATTATGTGATTGATTCTTTCCGTTGCTGCGAGAGCGGCATTGAGACATCAATCAAAAGCTCAGAAAGGAGATCCTGGTAGAAGATTCTTTCCGTTGCTGCGAGAGCGGCATTGAGACTTCAGCAAGTTGTTTGCCGTACTCATTGAACTCATTTAGATTCTTTCCGTTGCTGCGAGAGCGGCATTGAGACTCCTTAATCTCATACTCATGCTCATGATGGAGTATCTGATTCTTTCCGTTGCTGCGAGAGCGGCATTGAGACTCGAAGATAATTACTGAACCTGGAGTT
>JAITOO010000014.1 GCA_031289875.1 Flavobacteriaceae bacterium | reverse complement strand
TGAGCTTGTTTGTATTTCATGGATTTTTTCTCGCCCGTACGCAGATTTCTGATGTTTACCATTTCATTCCGCCCGATTTTATGCACCCGTAAAGGTTCTTTTGGTTCGGGTTTTTCGTTAATTTGCTCAGGTTTTTCGTCGTAGTTTCTGCTTTCAACGGTTTTTTCACGTTTCTTCTCCTGTGCCTGTTGAATTTCAGATTCATTGGCTCTCGGAAGTTCTCCTTTGAACAGGAAGGAAATAATCTCTTTATTGGTCTTGTCAAGCATTTCGCTGAATAGCGCAAAAGATTCCTGTTTATAAATTACCAGCGGGTCTTTTTGTTCGTAAACTGCTGACTGAACAGATTTTCGCAACTCGTCCATTTCGCGCAAATGTTCTTTCCAATTTTCGTCAATCAACGCAAGCGTGATTCCTTTTTCAAAATCTTGAAGCAGCGCTCTGCCTTCGGTGGTATAGGCTTTTTCGAGATTGGTCGTTACATTCAATATCTTGATGCCGTCTGTGAATGGAACAGAGATATTTTTGTACAAACTTCCCTGATTTAAATATACGTTTGAAATAATTGGATACACCTGTTTTGCCGTATCTTCCAGTTTTTGTTTGTAATTGTTTTGCGCTTTTTCAAATACTTTTTCGATAATTTCCTGCTCGCCCAATCGGTTAAATTCTGCCTCATTGACAGGAGAATCTATTGTGAAAATTGTAGCAATATCAAATTCAAAGTTTTTATAGTCCCGTTCAAGTTTGTTTCCTTTAACTATCACTGTCGCAGTGTCATAAATCATATTGGCAATGTCAATGCTCAATTTTTCGCCGAAAAGTGCATTTTTTCTTCTTTTGTAGATGACTTCGCGCTGTTTGTTCATCACGTCGTCGTATTCCAACAATCTTTTACGGATTCCGAAGTTATTTTCTTCGACTTTCTTCTGTGCGCGTTCAATAGAACTCGTAATCATCGGATGCTGAATAACTTCACCTTCTTTATGTCCAAGCCTGTCCATCATTTTGGCGATTCGGTCGGAGCCGAACAGACGCATTAAATTGTCTTCCAAAGAAACGTAAAACTGCGAAGTTCCCGGATCTCCCTGACGACCGGAACGACCGCGCAACTGTCTGTCCACACGCCGCGAATCATGGCGTTCCGTACCGATAATCGCTAAACCGCCGGCATCTTTCACTTCGTCCGTCAGTTTAATGTCCGTACCACGTCCTGCCATATTGGTAGCAATTGTAATTACGCCTTTCTTTCCTGCTTCGGCAACGATTTCTGCTTCTTTTTTGTGTAACTTGGCGTTCAAAACGTTGTGCGAAACTTTGCGCATTGTGAGCATTCGACTCAGCAGTTCGGAAATTTCGACGGAAGTCGTACCGACCAAAACAGGTCTCCCCGCTTCTTTCAAATTCACAATTTCTTCGATGACGGCGTTAAACTTTTCGCGGTTGGTCTTGTACACCAAATCCTGTATATCTTTTCGAGTTACGGGCTTATTGGTTGGAATCACGACTACGTCGAGTTTATAAATTTCCCAAAACTCGCCTGCTTCTGTTTCAGCAGTACCCGTCATGCCTGCGAGTTTGTTGTACATTCTGAAATAATTTTGGAGCGTAACGGTCGCAAAAGTCTGCGTGGCAGCCTCTACTTTCACGTTTTCTTTGGCTTCCAGAGCCTGATGTAGCCCGTCGGAGTAGCGGCGACCTTCCATGATACGACCTGTCTGCTCGTCCACGATTTTCACTTGACCTTCGATAACGACATATTCTACGTCTTTTTCAAAAAGCGTGTAGGCTTTCAGCAACTGGTTCAGCGAGTGGATTCTTTCGGATTTTATAGAAAAATACCGCAAAAATTCTTCTTTTTCTTTATGTTCTTCTTCTTTGGAAAGATTTTTCTTTTCAATATCTGCAATGACTGAGCCTAAGTCTTCCAAAACAAAGAAGTTATGGTCTTCGTTTCCTTTGGATAAAAATTCAATTCCTTTGTCGGTCAGTTCCACTTGGTTGTTTTTCTCGTCGATGGAAAAATACAAATCCTTGTCGGCTTCGGGCATATTGCGGTTGTTGTCGGAAATGAAATAGGCTTCGGCTTTGAGCAGCGTGGTTTTGTTGCCTTCTTCGGAGAGAAATTTTATCAGCGGTTTATATTTGGGCAGCCCTCTGTGCACTTGATAAAGTTTGTGGCTTCCCTCCTTTTTGTCTCCTGATGCGAGCAATTGTTTGGCTTCCTGAAAAATTTTGGAAACTTCATTTCGTTGAGCAGTGTAAATGCTTTCGACAACAGGCTTCAAGTCTTGATATTCCTGCTTGTCGCCCTGCGGCACAGGTCCTGAAATAATCAGCGGAGTTCGAGCATCGTCAATCAGTACGGAATCGACCTCATCAACAATGGCATAGTTTAATTCTCTCTGAACCAAGTCGGTAGGAGAATTTGCCATATTGTCGCGAAGGTAGTCAAAACCAAATTCGTTGTTCGTGCCATAGGTTACGTCTGCCAAATAGGCTTGCCGTCTGGCTTCGGAATTGGGCTGATGGTTGTCAATACAATCAACGCGCAAGCCGTGAAATTCGTAGATAGGTCCCATCCATGCGGAGTCTCTTCGCGCCAAGTAATCGTTCACGGTAACGACGTGGATTCCCCGTCCCGGAAGGGCGTTGAGATAAATCGGCAGGGTTGCAACGAGGGTTTTTCCTTCTCCTGTCGCCATTTCGGAAATTTTGCCTTGATGAAGCACCGTTCCGCCGATGTACTGAACGTCATAGGGTGTCATGTCCCACTTGACTTCTTTACCCGCAGCGTCCCAACTGTTTTTCCAAATGGCTTTGTCTCCTTCAATGACTACGTAATCTTTGGTTGCCGCAAGGGTACGGTCGAAATCGGTGGCTGTAACGGTGAGAGTTTCGTTTTCGGCAAATCTCTTTTCGGTTTCCTTGACTACGGCAAAAGCCTGTGGAAGCAAGTCTTGCAAGACTTTTTCTTCGATTTCATAGGCTTCTTTTTCTAAGATTTCGATTTCGGCGTAGAGTTTTTCTTTTTCGTCTACGTCAGAAGTTTCCTGTGTTTGATTTTTCAGGTCATTGATTTTTGACTTCAATTCTGAGGTTACTTGAACTATCTGCTCTTTAAATTCAATGGTTTTATGTCTTAGTTCGTCTATGGACAAAGCGGCAATGGCAGCTTCTTCCAGTTTGATTTTTTCTAAATATTTTTTAAGTCCTTCCAGATCTTTTTTGTGTTTATCCCCAATGAATATTTTGAGAACAGAATTTAAGATGTCCATTTAGTATGTTATGTATAAATTTATAATAAGCGTGCAAATATATGAAAAATGTCTTGATTGATAATTAAAAACAGTCAAGCCCTAAAAAAATAGGGCTTCTGTTTTGGGTTACTATTTAATAACGTCAATATTCGTCTTCGTTCCACAGAAAGTCTTCATCGGTAGGATAGTCAGACCAAATTTCTTCGATGTTGTCATAAATTTCTCCTTCATCTTCGATTGCTTGTAAGTTTTCGACTACTTCCAGAGGTGCGCCTGTACGAATTGCGTAGTCAATTAATTCATCTTTGGTTGCAGGCCAAGGCGCATCGCTCAAATAAGATGCTAATTCTAATGTCCAATACATATCTTAAAAATATTGTTAATTCATAATTTTGTCTTGGAAATCCCTATCAAACTTCAAGCCAAATTTCAGTTGTTTTTTCTTTTGTCAAATTGAGGGAAATTATTAGCCAAATTCAGAACATTAACTTTTTGAAAATCTGTCTGTTTTGAAAAAAAATCAGTTAATAACTCGTTAAAACTTCCGTATTTAAGTGTAATCTTTGTAAATTGCGGCAAATTTTAAATTCATTCGATGAAAAAATCAATTATCATACTTGCTTTGCTGACAATTGCCGCCTGTAAAAAAGACGAAAAAAGCGCTGTTTCTCAGCAAGATAACTCAAAAAATACAACTTCCTCTGTTCAGCCTTCCGTTTCGGATTCTGCCGCAGTCGCTCCTGCTGTCCCCGTTACAGCGGTTTATCAGGACTCTCTGGGCGTTTATCATTTGAAATACAACCTCGAAGTCGGGAAAACCTATCCGTTCAACTCTCGCGAAGTGAACAAACAAACCCTTTCTATGGACGGAAATTCGCAGTCCATTACGCAGGAAACTGCCGAGCAAATAAGTTTTAAGGTGCTGAGTTTCAAGGATGATGTCTATCATATGCAGATTAATATCGGTTCTAAAAAAATTACCACCAAAGCCGACGGTCAGCAGTTTGTCTTGGATACCAACAGCAACAAGCCGTCCGACCCTGACCAAGCGAGAATGTGGCAAGTTTATAAAGCGCTGAGCCAGTTATCGTTCACTATGGACATGGACGTTCACGGAAAGGCTTCCAACATTCAGGGAATGGACGCAATCTATACCAAAGCCAAATCGACTTTGAGCGGAGATTTGAAGGGCAAAGAACTTGACGATTTTATTAATATTTTGAAGCAAAGTTTTAATCCTGAGATGTTTAAAAATTTATTTGAAAGTTCCGTCGTTCGCTTTCCTGAAAAAGGATTGAAAATCGGAGAAAAGTGGAACAACGACCCTGCCAAGAAAGACATGGGCTACAATCAATTGACAAAAGTAGATGACAAAACGGCAGAAATCACACTTAGCGGCAACATTCCTCCGCAAAACCACTCGGAAACCAAAGAAGGCGTTACGCTTACCGCTTCCTTAAAAGGAACACAATCGGGAAAAATAACTCTCGACACTAAAAGCGGCTGGGTAAACAAAGCCAATCTGGATTTGTTTTTAACTGAAACTCAGACTGCTAAAAAAGGAGAGCAGAAGCAGCAAATGGAAAAAAAATCTGAAAATCACACCTATCTCAATCAATAAAATCAAAAAATGGGAAGATTAATTGAAATTATATTTTTTTGTGTCGTCGCTTTTTTCGTATTCCGCTTTTTAAGCCGATTGCTGGACAGTTCTCCGTCTTCCGGACAAGCCGGAAACAAGCCAAAACCGCAAGCCAAAAAAACAAAGGTAAAATGGGATGCTGAAACCGTTGATTACGAAGAAATTGAAAAAAATAAAAATGAAAAAAAATAAAAATTTGCTGCCGATACTCGGCTGCCTGATTTTGTTCGTTATTCTGGCGTTTGCATACTTTACGCCCTTGTTATCAGGAAAATACATTTCCCAGCCGGATATTATTCACTACAAAGGCGGAGCGCACGAACTGGTAGATTACAGAAGCACTTATCACACAGAAACTTACTGGACAAATTCCATGTTCGGAGGAATGCCTACTTACCAAATGGGAGCAGCTTTTCCGTCTGACATCATCAAAAAAATAGATAGCCTTTTGCGTTTCATGCCCGTTCCAGCAAGTTATATTTTCTTGCTTTTGGGCGGATTTTTCCTTCTCGGAATGGTCTGGTTGAAAAACTGGAAATTTGCGCTTTTGGGAAGTGTCATGTTCGCTTTTTCAACTTATTTTTTCATCATTATTTCCGCAGGACACAACGCCAAAGTTCATACTATTGCCTATTTTGCGCCTTTTGTGGCAGGCGTTTACCTTCTCTACCGGCGCAAATACGTTTGGGGATTTATTCTCTCTACACTGTTTTTGTCTCTGCAAATAGCCTCAAACCACGTCCAGATGACGTATTACCTCTTTCTCGCTTTGGGGATTTTCGGTTTAGTAGAATTGATACACGCTGTTAAGTCAAAGGAAATCAAGCCGTTTGCTATTTCTACGGGATTGTTTTTTATTTCAATTTTATTAGCCGTTGGAATGAACGCTTCACGCCTCATGGCAACTTACGAGTATTCGAAGGAGACCACACGTGGGAAATCAGAACTAACTATAAACAAGAAAGATACGAAAAAAAACGGATTGGAATCGGATTACATCACGCAATGGAGCTATGGGAAATGGGAAACGCTCAACCTGTTCATTCCCAACTTTATGGGCGGAGGGAACAACGAAAAGGATTTCAAAACCACACACATAGAATCTGCCGTACAAAACGGCACGGTCAAATCCGAAGAAGAATTTAACAAATTTCAAGAGGTTTTCAACGGCTCGTATTGGGGCGAACAGCCCGGAACGGTCGGTCCCGCCTATGAAGGGGCAGTAGTGGTATTTTTGGCAATTCTTGCCTTGTTTTTCTATCGCGGACGATACAAATGGTGGCTCGTCGGGGCGACATTGCTGAGTTTCATGCTGGCTTGGGGAAAAAATTTCAATTTCGTTACCCAATTTATGATTGACTGGTTCCCTATGTATAACAAATTCAGGGCAGTATCTTCCGTTTTAGTCATTGCGGAATTTACACTTCCTCTGCTCGCTCTGCTCGGAATTTACGCTTATTTCAAAGATGAAAAACTTGATTCTCAATACAAAAGAAAAGTGTTACTCATTACGTCAGGGGTTGTTCTCGCTATCTTATTGATTTTCTATTTGTTCGGATTAAATTTATTCACTTTCCATACCGAAACGGAAGAAAAGTACATTACCAATTACGATTTGCTGGAAGCCATACGTCAAGACCGTTTCCAGTTGTTCAGAAGCGATATTCTCCGGACTTTCGGCTTTGTTTTGGCGACGGGAGCAATTTTGTTTTTTGCCGAAAAAAAACGGTTCAAGTCCGAATATGTAATTTTTGCCGTAGCAGCACTGGTTTTAGTCGATTTGTGGGGCGTAAATAAGCGCTACCTCAATGATTCCAATTTTGTAGACAGTCAGTTTTACAAAAATCCTTTCCCGACGGAAGTCAGCGAAACGATGATGCAGAAAGCGCAAACCGACCCGACTTTGGCAAAAATCGTTCAAGCTGCGCCGGTGAATTACGTTTTGAATATTATTAAGGAAAAAGACGACTCTCATTATCGAGTGTTCAATCTGCTGTTAAGTCCTTTTAATGAGACAAATACGTCTTATTTTCATCAATCTGTCGGAGGCTATCATGCAGCAAAATTGCGCAGGTATCAGGACATTATCGACCGATATTTTTCAAAAAATTTCAATTCTGAAATTTTAAATCTGCTCAATACTAAATACATCATTTCCAACGATTCTGCCGGAATACAGGTAATTCCAAACCCTGACAACAACGGAAATGCGTGGTTTGTAAACGACGTTGTCTTTGCTCAAAATCCTGACGAGGAAATTACTCAACTCGGAAAAATTGACAATAAAAGACAGGCAGTGGTTGATGTACAGTCTGCCCATGATTTAAAAGTACAACCTGCCACCGACACAATTTCAATCATACAACTAACAGAATATAGTCCTGATAAACTCACCTATAAAGCCAATAGCAAAGCGGAAAAACTGGCGGTTTTTTCGGAAATTTACTATCCGCACGGCTGGACGGCAACGATTGACGGTAAAAATTCTCAAATTTTCAAGGTCGATTATCTGCTGCGCGGTTTGGTCGTTCCCGTCGGGCAGCACACGATTGTTTTCACCTTCGACCCGCCTGTAATCCGCACAGGACAAACGATTGTACTAATAACTTTCGCTGTATTCGTACTTTTGAGCGCAGGTCTGCTGTTTTGGAAATACAGAAAAAGAAGGCAACCTTTGGTTGATTAACTGTATTTTAACGAAAAAAAACACGGAAAATGGCTGACAGGAAAATTCTCATCATTTCATATTATTGGTCGCCTGCGGGCGGTCCGGGCGTGCAACGATGGCTGAAATTCACCCAATATCTTCCGGATTTTGGTTTTGAGCCTTACGTGTATGTGCCTGAAAATCCATCCTATCCGATTATAGACCAAAGTTTGGAAAAAGAAGTCAGCCCGAAAGTGAAAGTTATCAAGCGACCCATTTGGGAACCTTATAAAATTGCTGAAAAACTGACAAAAAAAAACAAAGATTTCAAAGCAGGACAATTTGAAACGCAAAAAAAGAAAGGATTTTTGTCTAATATTTCCATTTTCATTCGAGGAAATTTTTTCATTCCTGATGCGAGAAAATTTTGGATTAAGCCCTCCGTGAAATTTTTAAATAGGTACCTGAAAGAAAATCAAATAGATATTTTGGTTACGACTGCACCGCCACACAGCATGCACCTTATCGGACTGAAACTGAAACAGTTAAATCCAAATTTAAAATGGATTGCCGATTTCCGCGACCCATGGACACAAATTTCTTATTATTCTCAACTGAAACTCACTCTCTTGGCTGACCGCAAGCACAGAAAATTAGAAAAAGAAGTAATGCAAACATCTGATTTAGTGATTTCTACGAGCTACACCGACAAAGAAAATTTTGAAAAAATCGGAGCAAAAAAAGTCGTTTGCATTACCAACGGCTTCGATTCCGAAATTAATACTCAAAAAACTGAAACAAAAAAATTTACGCTTTCCTATATCGGAATGCTGGAAACGCTTCGTAATCCTCAAAACTTATGGTCAGCCCTGAATGAATTACTTATTGAAAATAAGTACTTTGAGGAAAATTTTCAACTTAAGTTTGTGGGAAAAATTGCTGATTCCCTCTTGGAAGATTTAAAAAATTCACCCCTGAAAAATCATATTTTGAACAAAGGCTATTTGTCTCACCACCAATCACTGGAAGAAATGAATCATTCTGATATCCTGTTAATTACTAACTTTCCACAGGAAAAATCCAGAGGCATCATTCCCGGAAAACTGTTTGAATACTTAGCTTCGGGAAGAATTGTTTTGTCCGTCGGAGCAGAAAACTCTGATGTAGAAAAAATTTTACGGCAAACACAGGCAGGCAAACACTTTTTGTATTCGGACAAAGACGAAATTAAATCTTTCATCCTCAGCGAATTTGAAAAATGGACAAACCATATGCAACCATCGGTTTCGCCGCAGTTGCAGCAATTTCACCGCAAAGAACTCACTCGAAAACTTGTGGAAGAAATCAAAAAATTATAGATATTTTCAACAAAAAAAATCCCGAAAAAATTTCGAGATTTTTTATATAATATTACTTTTTATATCAATTAAAAACATATGCTAAAGTGAGAGTTGCCAAAGACGTTCTGTTTGCGCCTGTAGCATTATAACCTTTGTATGAATCAACCAAACCGTAGTTATACCGCGCAAAAAATTCATATTTCCTTTGATAACTAAAACCCACACCTACGCCCGCAGACAGGTCAAACGTAGCAGGTTTGCCGTAATGGGTTTCGTCCAATTCTTTGTTTTTTTGATGAACTAAAAATCCTAACTGAGGTCCCAATTCTGCAAAAAATTCATTTTCTTCTTCGGAAAAATAGGCGCGAACCATCAACGGAATATTGAGGTAATTTTGGAAATAATCTACTTTTCCTGTTCCTTCTCTCTCTCCCCCATCTGTCTCGCCTTGAAGAGAATACACCAACTCAGGCTGAAAAAAGAACTGATTGTTGCTATTTAGAGGAATTTGTGCAAATACACCAACTCCGAAAGCCTTTCTTTCTTCTGAATCCCAATGAACCTTTGTCACATTTGTGTAATTGAACGAAGCCTTTACCCCGTAACGAATTTGCGAAAAAGCAATTATGGGAAGCAACATACAAACCACCAACATTATTCTGCTGAAAAAATATCTCATAATATAAAAATTTAATTCTCTTTAATTCAACAGTCCGGCGACTGTTTTTCCGATGTCGGCAGGAGATTCTACGACGACAATCCCGCACTCCGACAAGATTTTCTTCTTTGCCTGAGCCGTATCGTTTTCTCCGCCTACGATTGCGCCTGCGTGTCCCATAGTTCTGCCTTTTGGAGCGGTTTGTCCTGCAATGAACCCGACAACAGGTTTCGACACACCGACAGATTTGTACCAGTTTGCCGCTTCGGCTTCTAATTGTCCGCCGATTTCGCCAATCATCACGACACAATCGGTATCAGGATCCTTGACAAGCATTTCCAGCGCTTCTTTGGTTGAAACTCCGATAATCGGATCTCCGCCGATTCCGATAGCGGTAGAAACTCCATAACCTGCCTTAACCACTTGGTCAGCAGCCTCATAAGTTAAAGTTCCTGATTTGGAAACTATACCGACTTTTCCTTTTTTGAAAACAAAACCCGGCATGATTCCGACTTTGGCTTCGTCGGCAGAAATCACACCCGGACAGTTAGGTCCTATCAAAACACTATCATATGATTTGAGGTAATTTTTAACTTTCACCATATCCTCAATAGGGATTCCCTCTGTGATACAGATAATTACCTTAATTCCCGCTTCGGCGGCTTCCATAATGGCATCGGCGGCAAAGGCAGGCGGCACGAAAATAATGGAAACGTTTGCCTGAGCTTGCTCTACGGCATCTTTCACGGTGTTGAAAACGGGTTTTCCCAAGTGGGTTGTTCCGCCTTTATTCGGGGTAACGCCTCCGACAACATTCGTTCCAAATTCTATCATTTGTTCTGCATGAAAAGTTCCTTCTTTCCCTGTAAAACCTTGTACGATTACTTTTGAATTTTTATTAACTAAGACTGACATAACTCTCGAATATTTTTGTGTTAGTTTATGATGTTTATTGCAAATATAGGAAATGTTTTTATTTCTTATGCGCTAATCTTTTAATTATTGCCAATTCTTTCATTACTTTTTTTGACTCGTCCGCAGGAGAACCAAAATAGGTCTTTTTGTTTTCCAAATTTTTGGACACGCCTGACTGCGCCAGAATCACGGCTTTATTGCCGATGGTGAGGGAAGAAGCAATGCCTACCTGCCCCCAAATGACGACTTCGTCTTTGATGTTGCAGCAGCCTGCAATGCCAACTTGTGAAGCAATGAGGCATTTTTTGCCAATGACGGTGTCATGCCCGACCTGAATCAGATTGTCTAACTTGCTGCCCTCTCCGATAGTGGTGGTCGAGGTTACGCCGCGATCAACGGTGCAGTTAGAACCGATTTCGACGTTGTCTTCAATTTTCACGTTTCCGACGGATTTCAGCCGGTCGTAGTGCGTTCCTCTGTTTTTGTAATAAAAGCCGTCGCCGCCGATTACCGTTCCCGACTGAATAATAACATTGTCGCCGATTTCGGTGTAATCTTGAAGCGTTACATTGGAGAAAATTATGCAGTTGCTGCCGATTTTTACTTGCTTTCCGATATAGACATTGGGCTGAATGATAGTGTTTTCACCGATGAGAACATCGGGAGAAATCATCTCTTTTTGCGGTTCAAACTTCCTGAAATGGGCATTAATCAAATTAAAATCTCTGAAAGGGTCGTCTGAAATAATTAGGGCTTTTTCCGGAGAACAAGCTATTTTTTTATTGATAAGAACCACACTTGCTGCGCTTTGCAGTGCTTTGTCGTAATATTTCGGATGGTCAACGAAGACGATTTCGCCTTTTTTTACTCGATGAATTTCGTTAATGCCCTCAATTTGGAAATTATCATCACCGACGTATTTTGCGTTTATCAGGGAAGATATTTTTTTTAGTGTTTGAGGTTCAGCAAATTTCATATAACTAAATTTAAAAACTTATTTTACTCTTTCGATGTAGCTTCCGTCTTCGGTGTTGATTTTGATTTTTTCGCCGGCTTCGATGAACAGTGGCACTAAAATCCGCGCACCTGTTTCTATGACTGCGTTTTTTAAAGCGTTGGTGGCAGTATTTCCTTTCACGCCCGGATCGGCTTCGATGACTTCCATCACAACGCTTAGCGGAAGTTCGGCTGACAAAGGCGTTTCTTCTTCTTCTTTGAGGATAATCATCACTTCTTCGCCCGGCTTCATAAACTGCGAATTTTCTATCATTTCTTTGTCCAAATAAATTTGAGAGAAATCGTCGTTGTTCATAAAATGGAAACCGTTTTCGTCGTCGTACAAATATTGAAATTTGCGGGTGATGACTTTCACTTCTTCGATTTTGCTGCCTGCGGAAAAAGTGTTGTCCACCACTTTACCCGTTGTGATTGATTTTAATTTTGTTCGTACAAAAGCAGGTCCCTTGCCGGGTTTTACGTGTAAAAATTCGACTACTTTATAAATGTCATCATTAAAATTGATGCAAAGTCCTTTTTTTATATCTCCCATTGTTGCCATATAGATGTTTTTTTGATTTTTAAATTAAATTTTCAACTTTTTTTTAATCTTTCATTCCCAAAGATACAAAACCTTTCATCACGCCGCGCATACTCGCACTGATAAATTGTATGATTTCATCCCTTTCGGGAGTTGCTTCAAATTCTGACTCTACCACCCTCAATGCCTGAGAGATATTCAACTTGCTTTGAAAAATCACTCGGTAAATGCTTTGAATTTCCATAATTTTTTCGGAGGAGAAACCTCTTCTGCGTAGACCTATCGAATTGATTCCGACGTAGGAAAGCGGGTCCCGCGCTACTTTGACATAGGGCGGAACGTCTTTTCTAACCAGCGAACCGCCTGTTATAAAAGCATGGTTTCCAACGGAACAGAATTGGTGAACCGCTGTCATGCCTGCCATTATAACATGGTCTCCGACGGTGATATGCCCCGCCAGCGCCGTGTTGTTGGAAAAAATGCAATTGTTGCCAACGACGCAGTCGTGGGCAATGTGGGAATACGCCATGAGCAGGCAGTTGTCTCCGACTGTAGTTTTCATCTTGTCCCCCGTTCCCTTGCTGATAGTTACGCATTCGCGGATTGTGGTATTGTTGCCTATTTCTACGATGGTTTTTTCACCTTTGTATTTCAAATCCTGCGGCTCGGCGGAAATTACTGCGCCCGGAAAAATCTTGCAGTTTCTCCCGATTCTTGCGCCTTCCATAATGGTTACGTTGGGTCCTATCCAAGTACCTTCGCCGATTTCCACATCTTTATAAACAGATGAAAAAGGCTCGATAACCACATTTTTTGCAACTTTTGCGTCGGAATGTACAAATGCTAACGGTTGGTTCATTTTTTATTGTTTTGTTTTGCTACCTGTGCCATCATTTCCGCCTCTACTACAATTTGTCCGTTGCAGTATCCGCATCCCTGCATATGCACGATTCCTCTCCTGATGGGTTCTAATAAATCTACTTTAAAAATCAGGGTATCTCCCGGAACAACTTTTCTTTTAAATTTAACTTTGTCTATTTTAATGAAATACGTAGAATATTCTTGCGGATTTTCCACGTTTGCCAGCATGAAAATTCCGCCTGCCTGCGCCATGGATTCTATCTGCAAAACGCCCGGAACAACGGGTTCTTGCGGAAAATGTCCTACAAAAAACGGCTCGTTGATGGTGATGTTTTTCACCCCGACGATGTGCTTTTCGTCCATTTCCAAAATTTTGTCAATCATCAAGAAAGGCGGACGGTGCGGCAACATTTTCATAATGGCGTTGATGTCGTACAACGGTTCTTTGGTCAAATCGTATTCCGGAATATTTTTTCTTTTATAGAGTTTATATATTTTGTTTAATTTCTTGGCAAACTGTGTGTTAATTTTGTGTCCGGGTTTTGTTGCAATGATTTTTGCTTTCAGTTTCACTCCGACCAAAGTCAAATCACCAATTACATCGAGAAGTTTGTGGCGAGCGGCTTCGTTGGGGTAATACAAGGTCAAATTGTCTAAAATTCCGTTTGAACGGACGGAAACATTCTGTTTGTTAAAGGCTTTTTTGAGTTTTTCAAGTGTTTCGGGCGAGAGTTCCTTATCTACATACACAATGGCGTTGTCGATGTCTCCGCCTTTAATCAAGCCTGCGTCCAAAAGGGTTTCCAGTTCGTGTAAGAAGCTGAAAGTTCGGGCTTTGGCAAATTCTGTTTTAAAATCTATGAGGTTTTTCATGGTGGCATTTTGCGTGCCTAAAACTTTCGTTCCGAAATCGACCATGGTGCTGATTTCAAAGTTATCGGACGGAATCGCTGTAATTTCCGAACCTGTTTCGGGGTCGGTATAAGACATGATTTCTTTAATTACAAAATACTCTCTGTCAGCATTTTGTTCTACAATTCCTGCTTTTTCGATTCCTTCTACAAAATATTTGGAAGATCCGTCCATAATGGGCGGTTCTGCGCTGTCCAATTCGACGTAGGCATTGTCCAAATCCATTCCCGTGAGGGCGGCTAAAATATGTTCTGTTGTATTTATTTTTACGCCTTTTTTCTCTAAAACTGTTCCTCGTTCAGTGAAAACCACATAGGAGGCGTCGGCTTCAATGGTCGGATGTCCTTCCAAATCAACTCTGATAAATACAAAACCTGTGTTTTCAGGCGCAGGCTTGATAGTCATAGTTACTTCCTTGCCTGTATGAAGCCCTGTTCCTTTTAATGTAAATTCTTGGTTTAACGTTTTTTGTTTCTCTGACATTATTCTTTAGTGATTTGTTTTTCTAAATCTCGCAATCTTCCTGCCAATTCAGGAAGATTTTTAAAATAAACATAACTTTTCTTAAAATTTAATATATCTATCGCAGGAGAACCGAATAACTTTTTGCCATCTTCAACGTCTTGTCCCACACCGCTTTGTGCCACCACTGCGACGTTGTCTCCCAATTTTACATGTCCTGAAATGCCTGCCTGACCGCCAATCATGTTCCATTTCCCCAACTTTGAAGAACCCGCAACGCCCGATTGAGAAGCCATTGCAGAGTGTTCTCCGATTTCCACATTGTGGGCGACTTGAATCAGATTGTCTAATTTTACGCCTTTGCGGATAATGGTAGAACCGATAGTTGCACGGTCAATGGCGGTATTTACACCGACTTCTATGTCGTCTTCCAAAACTACGTTGCCGAGTTGGGGAACTTTCTGATAGCCGTTCTCTGTCGGCTCAAAGCCAAATCCGTCTGCACCGATGACTACGCCCGAATGAAGCACGCAATTGTTGCCGATGATACAGTCGTCATAAATTTTCACGCCTGCATAAATTTTACAGTTTGCGCCGATTTTTACGTTTGCGCCGATAAACACTTGCGGATAAATCTGGGTATTATCGCCAACTACTGCATTATCAGAAATATAGGTAAACGACCCGACATAAATATTTTCTCCCAATTTTGCCGATTCGGAAATTTGCGTTTGCGGTTCAATGCCTGTTTTGCGGCTTTTCATTTCGTTATAAATTCTTAACAACTGATTGAAAGCAACATAAGCGTCTTCCACCACAATGATAACAGGAAGTCCCGAAAGATTTTCAGGAAGCAATTTTTTAGAAATCATGACGATAGAGGCTTGGGTCTTTTTGAGAAATTTTTGATATTTTTCTCCACCCAAAAAAGTCAATGTTCCGGGTATCCCGTCTTCTATTTTGGAAATGTAAGTTACTGTTTCTTCGGGGTTTCCAAGCACCTCGCCTTTCACTAATTCAGCTATTTGTTCTGCACTAAACTCCATAAATCGGCAAACTTAATCGGCAAATGTAATAATTTTATCACGATTATAAAAATCTTTGAAACAAAGTATAAAGTTCTTTCGGCGCACACACGTGAAAACGTTCCATTTTTTGTTTCAAATAATTAATAAAAACCTGATTTTCTACTTCTTGTAAATTTACGATTTTATTTTTTTTCAGCAAAAGTTTTATAGGATTATTTTTATAATCATACGCCAAAACTTCCAATTTTTTTTGATGGACAAAATATTTTCCGTTTTCAATTCCGTACAATTTTTCCGTTTCGGAAGTTGCTCTTTGCAGATTTTTTTCAGAAATCGGCTCGGAAACGATGACCGACAACGGCAGTTTCCGTTGAATTATCGCTCGGCTCAAAAGGCTTAAAATACGATCTTCGCTGTTTTGCCATATTTTCAGTGCAGAAATGAGGTCAGCATCATCTAATTGGGTGAACAAATCCATTTCGTTTTTGTCAAGCGACGGATTTTTCTTTTGCAAAAAATATTGCAAATTTTCCGAAGACGGCAGCCTTATTCCTTTATCCACCAACTCTTTAGCTCTTTTTATTGCTTCAACCAGATACAACTCGGCAGCAACGGAAGTCTTGTGAAAATAGACCTGCCAATACATGAACATTCTGGAAGTCAAATACTTTTCAATCGAATAAATGCCTTTTCCGTCGATGACAAGCTCGTCGTTTACGACGTTCATCATCGTGATAATCCGCTCGGAATTAACGTTTCCTTCGGAAACACCTGTAAAAAAACTGTCGCGCTTCAAATAATCCAGTCTGTCCAAGTCCAACTGACCGGCAATCAACTGATGAAAAAATTTTCTGTCGTATTGATTCAGAAATATTTTAATCGCCAAAGACAATTCTCCGTTAAATTCTTCATTGAGAAGATTCATCAAAACGAGAGAAATTTTCTCGTGGCTGACACCGTCGAGCAAGACCGCTTCCAATGCGTGCGAAAAGGGCGAATGCCCGATGTCGTGAAGTAGAATTGCAATCAGCGCTGCCTGTTCTTCTTCTTTGGAAATCTCTGCTCCTTTATCTCTCAGCACTTTAAAGGTCATCTGCATCAAGTGCATGCAGCCCAGAACGTGCAAAAAGCGCGTATGCGTTGCGCCGGCATAAACGTAGCAGGAAAGCCCTGTCTGGCTGATTCTGCGCAGCCGCTGAAAGTAGGAATGTTCGATTAAATCAAAAATCAAATCGCTGGAAATGGAGATAAACCCTAAAACGGGGTCGTTGAAAATCTTTCGTTTATTGGTGTAAATTTGCATAAAAGGCATATTTTTTGTACCTTTTGCAAAAGTAAACGAAATTAGATGAATACAAAAATATTATGGATTGACGATGAGATTGAAATGCTTGAACCTCACACCATTTTTCTGACTCAGAAAGGTTACGAGGTGGTCGGAGCAAACAACGCTACCGATGGGCTTAATCTCATTCCCGACGGCAACTTCAGTGCGGTTTTGCTTGATGAAAACATGCCGGGAATCGGCGGGCTGGAAGCTTTACAAAAAATCAATGAAATTGATGCTTCGCTTCCGGTCGTGATGATTACAAAAAACGAGGAAGAACACATCATGGAAGAGGCAATCGGCAGACAAATAGTCGATTACATCTTGAAACCCGTCAATCCGATTCAAATTTTGTCGAGTTTGAAAAAAATCCTGAAAAGAGACGAAATTATTGAGAAAAAAACCATGCAGGATTATCAGCAGGAATTTCGCAAAATCGCAATGGATTCGATGTATGCAACCACTTATGACGAATGGGCGCAGCTCTATTTGAAATTCGTAAACTGGGATTTGAAATTCGACCGCTTTTCAGACGAACAAATGTCGGAAATCCTTCATAATCAAAAAGAAGAAGCGAATCTTCTCTTTTCTAAATTCATCGAAACCAATTATTACAAATGGCTCACAACGGACGATAAACCTTTGATGTCTCATACTGTGTTTAAGGAAGTTATACACCCGCAAATCGAAAAAAACGAGAAAGTTCTGCTCCTTTTGGTAGATAATCTGCGCTACGACCAGTGGAAAACCATTGAACCGCTGTTCAAAAAAATTTTCAACAAAGTTACGGAACAGTCCTATTTCAGCATTCTGCCTTCTGCGACACAGTATGCGCGCAATTCGTTTTTTGCAGGGTTGCTGCCTTTGGAAATTGAAAAACAGTTTCCGCAATATTGGCTTAACGACCCCGACGAGGGGCTGAAAAATCAATTTGAAGAACCTCTGTTGGAAGCACAGTTGAAACGTTTGGGATTGAGAGATACTAAATGCAAGTATTTCAAAGTTTTAAATTCCGAATTTGAGCGAAAAATTTACGACGATTTTAAATGCTATTCCCACCTTCCTTTTATTACGATTGTTTATAATTTCATTGATATTTTGTCTCACGCCAAGACTAACAACAACGTTATCAATGAGTTCATCAGAGACGACAAGACGTACCGATCGCTGACCTACACTTGGTTTGAAAATTCCAGCATACTGAAAATCATACAGTTGGCAGCTAAAGAAGGGTACAAGGTCATTATCACCACCGACCATGGCACGATTTTCGTGCGACGACCGAGCCGCGTTATCGGCGACAAAGAATCTTCGACCAATCTGCGCTACAAACTGGGCAGAAACCTGCAATACGAAACGAAAGATGTTTACGTCATCGACAATCCTGAAAAATATTTTCTGCCGAAAGTCAATATCAATTCCAAATATATTTTCGCCAAAGAAAACAAGTTTTTTGCCTATCCGAAAAACTACAACCACTACGTAAACTATTACAAAAACACGTATCAGCACGGAGGAATCTCCATGGAAGAGATGATTATCCCTATTGTGGTGCTGGAATAATTGCTATTAACTATTAAAAGATTGAAAATTAAAAATGAAAAAAATTATTTTACTGACCGCACTGACGGTTTTCGCGGTTTCCTGCGAATCGAAACACGAAACAAAACCGGACAACGCAGGAGGGCTGACCGACGTAAAGGCTGTCAATGACAAAGACCCTGTCTGCGGCATGAGCACCGC